>JAMOTW010000109.1 GCA_027062125.1 Thermococcus sp. | reverse complement strand
GCTCTCGTTGAGGGCCCTGAGTCCCGGCTTTATCCTCTTCAGAAGTCCCTCCCTCTCTATGAGGTGGAGCATCAAATCCTCGACGGTCGGCTTCTTCCACTCTATCAGCTCGTCCTCAAAGGGCAGGCCGATTATCAGCGGAACCACCTCGGTTTTCCCGACGAGGTAGCCGAGGGGTGTTTTCCTGTGCCTGAAGCCGGAGAGTTTTCCGGTTATCGAGGCCAGGGCGGCGTCCCTGTCCTCATCGATGTCGATGGCGACTCCGATTCTCTCAACCCGGAAGTCAAATACGTCCATCGCCCTGAGGAAGTTGCCGAGGTTCCTTATCACCCCGGAGTTGCCCTCACTCGGCAGCACCGCGAGATAGTACTCGTCCTCCTCGCGCTTCAGCAGGTCGAAGTTGTCGCGCTCAAAGACGCACTCGACGAACCGCAGGCTGTATGGGGCTTCCCTGCTCTCCTTGAACTCGAAGAGCTTCTTGAAGACCGCCTTGAAGAACTTGGAGTCGGTCTTCCCCTCGACGAAGAGGACGCTTGCCCTCGCCTTCTCCCCAGAAAAACCCCCGCGGACGTCGAAATCGAGGTACTTCCTCAGCTCGTAGACCTCCTTCATTGTGAGGCTCTTCCCCGTGTCGGAGTATATGAGGACGTTCTCCTCGCCCCGCCTGAACTTCCAGGCGATTAAATCGATGAGCTCAAGGCTCGCCGTAACGACTGTCTCCTCCCCGGTCAGGGAATCCACGAAATCGATGAGCTCATCGCGGTTCTTCCTGTATTCGGGGAATAGAATGGCCTTCTCATCTGCAAAGGCCTCGAACCTGTCTCCGGTTATTACCCTCATTTACTTCACCATGTCAACGGTTATGGCACCTATCACCGCGAAGGTGCTTATGAGTATGGTCGCGTTGATGTACTGACCGAGGGTGAAGTCGGCCAGGCTGTTGATTCCGTACACGTATATCAGAACGGCCGAGATTAGGTAGGCTATTCCAGTGACAGTCAGGAGCCGCTTGGGGATGTGGAAGAGTTCCTCCCTTTTCAGGTTCCCTATCCGGGATTTGGCTATAAAGAGGTACGCAACGCCGAGGGTCATGAAGAGTACCGCGATTGAGCGTTCAACGGAGATGTCCTTAGCTATGTCCCACAGCTCTGCAGTGAAGAGGAATGGGAGAGCGAAGGTGACCGCTCCCACTATCTCTTGGGCTATGTCGTCCCAGCCGAGGGCGTCCGGCGCTTTCCTACCGCCAACTTCCTTCCTGAGCTCCTCTATGCCTTCATATATCTCCTGGAGCTTCTCCTCCATCGCGGTTCGCCTTTTCTCCTTCGTGCGCTCAGTTTCGGGGTTCATCATCCCTTCAGCATTGGATTCACTCATCATCGCAGAAGTAACTTCCGGGGAAAGGTTATAAAGGTTGAGATGCACTTTAAATCGGTGATAAACGATGAAAAAGGCTTTGGCGCTGTTACTGGGCCTCATTACTGTGGGCTTGCTTCTCACTCCTCTCAGCGCGGCACTCCCGCCACTCAACTCCGCCAACACCGTGATAGTTCTCCCGACCACCAAGATAGTCAACGGCACCCCCCTTCACATCGGTGAGGATGCCATAACAGGTTCCCGCCTCGGGGCCTTCCTCGTCCTTCAGGGAATAACATCAGGCACCTACACCTCGCGGGTATCCGTGCCCGTGGAGTACCACAGCGTCCTCATCCCCGATGAGAATCAGACCTACAGGCTCAACCCCCGGGACATGCCGGACGTGGGAATAAACGTCAGCGACGAGCCGGTTGAGCACGGCGTCGTGGTTCAGGTCAACTTTTCACGCGTTTACTTTAACTCGAGCAAGGGTGCGGTGGAGTTCCTCGACAGGAGCGTGGAGATAGTCTTCAACGAGAACACCACCCCTCTCGACATAGGGGGCGACTACAAGGTGGTCTCGACCACCGTGGACGGCAAGGACACCATGTACTTCTACTCCTACACCAAGGTTGACTCCGGGTCAAAGTCCCTTGGCGAGAGCCTCTCCGTCGGCGGCTGGAGGATAAAGTTTGTTGACATAAACCTGGACGCCTCCGAGATGCTCGTGGTGCTCACCTACCCGAGCGGAATAATAAAGCAGAAGCCCATGGAAGAGGACAAGTACTACCTCATGTACGTCAACGCCAAGGGCGAGGAGGACTTCGAGGAGTACAACACCTATCCCTCAACCCGCATCAACGAGCTCCTTGAGGGCGGTGCCCAGAAGGTGTTCCTCTTCAGCCCCACCGATTTCTTCGTCGGCATAAACAACGCCCAGATGGTCACCTACGACTACACGTACTACCAGAAGGTCAGGCAGTACCAGGACGGCGACCTCTACAGCGGCCAGTGGGTGTGGGACATCGACCCCGATGCGGGCCTCTACACCGTTTACCTCCACGTCAACGAGAGCGTCCAGGGCTTCCCGAGGGTTTTCGTGGGGCCCGACGAGTCGCTCAGGCTCCCCACTGATTGGGGGCTCAGGATAACGCCGGTCTTTGAGAAGAACGATAAGGGACTTGCAGTGGGCGTTGAGGGCTACCGCTTCGTCCGCATCGAGGTTGTCTCGAAGCAGGTCTCGATAACCGCCCCCAAGGTCCAGGCCACCGACGACGTGTACTCCTTCATAATCAACGACACGGCCCTCTCGGCGCTTCCGACTGATAAGAACGTAATCATAGTTGGTGGCTGGGTAAGCAACAGGGCCTGGGTGCTCCTTGAGAGGGTTTACGGCAAAGATACCATCGGCGAGATCAAGAGGAAGGTCATGAGCGAGGGCTACGTCATAAAGGTCCTCGACAACCCGTCGAACCCGGACTACAAGGTCATAATCCTCGCCGGTAAGACGTACGCGGAGACCAGGGAGGCCGTGGATAAGTTCATGGAAGAAATGTGAAACCTTATTTTATCTCCCATTTCTTGATTTCATGCCGTTTCTTATTCGAGCCTTAAAAACTGTGCTTCCGTTGATTTAAACGGTGAGTAATCCCCCTTTTCACTAATAAATTTTTCGGTCGGTTAGGTTTATATACTCGACAGTCATCTAAACGTTCATGTCGTTGCAGAATTACCGGGGGTTCACCAGGGACGCCTGGCTGCTCGTTGTCTACTCCTTCGTCTCCTGGCTCGGGGGCAACGTAGCGTGGTTCATCTTCCCATTCTACCTCAAGTCCCTTGGCTACACCTACGCCGGCATCGGGACGGTGTTCTCGCTCTCAACCCTTGCCCAGGCCTCGGTTTTGCTCTTCTCCGGCCCGCTGGGGGCCAAGCTTGGCTACAAGAGAACCGTCCTTCTCGGCGTTTCCCTCATTTTCTTCGGCAGGCTCGTCCAAGTTCTTTATCCAACGATGGCCCTCCTCGTCATCGGTGGCGTTCTGGTCGGAATCGGAATGGCCTTCGAGGGTCCATCATTCATGGCCCTGCTGAGCGGTGAGGTGAGCGATGAGAGGCGGCACTACCTCTTCAGCCTCTCCTCGGCGGTTGGAACCATAGGCTCGGCCGTCGGTCTCATCCTCGCGGGCTTCCTCCCGAGGTACCTGACCTACAGGGAGGTCTTTTCCCTCGTCCTCCTGATAATCCCAATGAGGCTCATCCTCGTGGCATTGGTGAAGTCAGTACTGGCGAGCTCCGAGAAGTCCCTCAGCATCAGCCGCGAACTCCTACTGAGGATAGGCCGCTTCGCCCTCCCCAGTGCACTCATCGGCCTCGGCGCGGGGGTCGCCATCCCCTACGTTGGTCTCTGGTTCAACCAGCGCTTTGGGACGAGCCTTGAGAGCATAGGCTGGCTCTTCGCGGTTCAGCAGTTCATAATGGGTCTCGGCACGTTCCTCCTGCCCCTCATAGCCGACAGGCTGGGAAGCGTTAAGACCATCGTCTCCTTCAACGGGAGCGCGAGCATCCTCATAGCGGCGATGCCCTTCTCCCCGACGTTCTACGTGGCGGCGTTAATTTACACCGTGAGGACGATACTGATGAACATCGTCAACCCGATATGGAACTCCTTCATGATGGGCTTCTTCAGGAAGGAGGAGCGCTCGACAGCGATGGCCCTCAACAACCTCTCCTGGACCGCTACCTTTGGTGTTGGCCAGTACCTCGGGGGCAGGCTCTTCGACGTCTCGCTGACGTGGCCCTTCCTAATAACGGCGGTGCTCTACGCCCTCTCGATGGCCATCTTCTGGGGCATCTTTGGAAGGACAAAAGGTTATAAGCCATCCCGGGCCTAAGAGTTCCCCAGTGAGAGGATTCTAAGGTGGTGTTCATGGTAGTTAAGGAGTGTCCCGAGTGCCACGGAACCGGGAAAGTTAAGACTGGAGAGAAGGAGTGCCCCGTTTGCGAGGGCTGGGGCTACGTTCCGGCTGATTTCAAGATAGGGGACAAGCTGAAGGGCTACAGGAACCTCGACTACATCGGGGTCGAGGACGAGGTGGATGAGATTCCCTGTCCTGAGTGCCACGGTAAGGGTGTCGTTCCCGTTTACGACACCTGCCCGACCTGCGGTGGGACCGGCCGCGTCCTGGCCTGCGACATCTGCGGTCGCGTTAAGGAGCCGTGGGAGCCGGGTATGGAGACGACCTGGGTCTGTCCGGAGTGCATGAGGAAGTACAAGGTGGTCTACGTTCTCGACAAGACCTGCGACATCGAGGACATTGAGGTCGGTAACGTCTACAAGGGCACCATCGATAGGGTGGAGCGCTTTGGAGTTTTCGTCCGCCTCAACCCGCACGTTAGAGGCTTAATAAGGCGCAAGGACCTATTGGGGGGAAGGGAGTACAAGCCGGGCGAGGAGATACTCGTCCAGGTTCTCGACGTGAGGCCTGACAAGGGCGAGATAGACCTCATAGAGTCAGCGCTCAAGCACTACAAGGAAGTGGTTGTGCGGAAGGAGCTCCCCGTGACTCTCATCCGTGACCTGAGCAAGGACATGGCGGGCCAGACCGTCAGGCTCCGCGGCAGGGTCACGCAGATACAGGTCACCGGAGGGCCGACGGTCTTCACGATAACCGACGGGACGGGCATAACCTGGGCGGCCGCCTTCGAGGCGCCCGGGGTTAGGGCCTACCCGAACATAAACGTCGGCGACATCGTGGAGATAATAGGCAAGGTCGCCTTCCACTCCGGCGAGATACAGATAGAGACCAGCGACATGGCGAGGCTCTGGGGGCCGGAGGCGGCTGAGGTCAAGAGGCGCATAGAGGAGGAGCTCGACAGGCGCGCCCAGCCGCAGGACGTTGGCTTCCTCGTCCAGAGCGAGGTTCTCGAGAAGCTCAAGCCGAAGATAATGAAGGCCGCTTTCATGATACGCAGGGCCATCCTCGAGGGCAGGCCGATACTGCTGAGGCACCACGCCGACGCCGACGGCTACACCTCCGGCCTGGCTTTGGAATACGCAATAGTGCCCCTTATCGAGCAGGTTTCGCCTGATTCCGGCGCGAGGTGGAAGCTCTTCAAGCGCAGGCCTAGCAGGGCGCCCTTCTACGAGCTGGAGGACGTGCTGAAGGACATCATCTTCATGGTCGAGGATCACGAGAAGTTCGGCGACCCGCTCCCGCTCCTCGTCATCGTTGATAACGGCGGAACGAGCGAGGACATTCCTGCCTACAAGCGCATAAGGGCCTTCGGCGTTCCGATAGTGGTAATAGACCACCACGACCCGCGCGAGTGGGTGAGCGAGGACAAAGCTAAGGTCGACGACTACGTTGATGTGCACGTCAACCCGCACCACGTAAAGCGCGGCTACTACGAGCTCACCGCCGGAATGCTGGCAACGGAAGTGGCGCGCTTCATCAACCCGGACGTTGAGGACAAGATAAAGCACCTGCCGGCCATAGCCGGAACCGGCGACAGGAGCAAGGCCCCGGAGTTCTACCAGTACCTCGAGATAGCGAAGAAAGCGAAGGGCCTCGACGAGGAGGACCTCAAGAAGATAGCCGAGGTGATAGACCACGAGGCCTACTTCTGGAAGTTCATGGACGGGCACGGCATAATAGACGAGATACTCCTCCTAACCGGCAACCTCCAGAGGCACCGCGAGCTGATAAACGCTATCTACCCTGAGGTCAAGGAGAAGCAGGAGAAGGCTTTGAGGGCCTCGCTGCCGCACGTCAAGAGCGTCGTCCTGCCGAACGGCATAAGGTTCAACACGATAGACATCGAGCTCTTCGCCCCGAAGTTCTCCTATCCAAGCCCCGGCAAGCTCTCTGGTCTTATACACGACCACTTCAAGGAGAAGTACGGTGAAGATGCCCCGATTCTAACGCTCGCCTACGGTCCGGACTTCGCGGTGGTCAGGGCTGCCGATGGAATGGCCGCCTATGGCTTCGACCTGAACGAGATAATTCCAAAGCTCCAGGAGGCCCTGCCGAGCGCGGGGATAGAGGGCGGCGGCCACAGCTACGCCGGCTCGATAAAGTTCTTCGAGGGCATGCGCAAGGAGGTGCTTGAGGAGTTCGCCAAGCAGG
>JAMOTW010000108.1 GCA_027062125.1 Thermococcus sp. | reverse complement strand
TCACCCAGTAACCCCTCTCGGTGAGCTTCCGGGCTATGAAGGCCGAATTGCTGTCGACGGTGTTTCCTGTGAGGAGCTCATCACCTATTGTCAGTATCTCGGCGAACATCGCCACCACCGGGAGTTCTTACGCGGGGGAGCCTTATAACCCCAGCGCCGGCGAGAGTTTGCAGGTATGTGTCAAAACCGAGGCTGGCTGCGCCACTTTTCACCACGAGTGAAAACAAGGCTTAAGTATTTTACCGCTGTAAAATTCCCGGTGGTTGCAGTGGCGAAGGTTAAGGTGGGAATTAACGGTTACGGAACCATTGGAAAGCGCGTCGCTTACGCCGTCTCAAGGCAGGACGATATGGAGCTCATCGGCGTCACGAAGACGAAACCGGACTTCGAGGCCTACCGCGCGAAGGAGCTCGGAATCCCGGTCTACGCCGCGATCGAGGAATTCCTTCCGAGGTTCGAGAATGCAGGCTTCGAGGTTGCCGGAACGCTGAACGACCTCCTCGAGAAGGTCGACGTCATCGTCGATGCAACGCCCGGGGGGATGGGCGCGAAGAACAAGGCCCTCTACGAGAAGGCCGGCGTTAAGGCGATTTTCCAGGGCGGTGAGAAGGCGAGCACCGCGGAGGTCTCCTTCGTGGCCCAGGCCAACTACGAGAAGGCCCTTGGGAAGGACTACGTCCGCGTCGTCTCCTGCAACACTACCGGTTTAACCAGGACCCTCTCGGCCATTCGGGAGTACATCGACTACGTTTACGCTGTCATGATAAGAAGAGCGGCTGACCCCAACGACTCCAAGCGCGGTCCGGTAAACGCCATAACTCCGAGCGTTACCGTCCCGTCCCATCACGGGCCGGACGTCCAGACAGTCATACCGATTAATATCGAGACCTCTGCTTTTGTCGTCCCGACGACGCTCATGCACGTCCACAGCATAATGGTCGAGCTGAAGAAGCCGGTCGAGGCGAAGGACGTCGTCGATATCTTCGAGAACACTACAAGGGTCCTCCTCTTCGAGAAGGAGAAGGGCTTCGACAGCACGGCCCAGCTCATAGAGTTCGCCCGCGACCTTCACCGCGAGTGGAACAACCTGTACGAGATCGCCGTCTGGAAGGAGAGCATCAGTGTAAGAGGAAACAGGCTCTTCTACATCCAGGCCGTCCACCAGGAGAGCGATGTTGTTCCCGAGAACATAGATGCGATAAGGGCCATGTTCGAGATGGCCGAGAAGTGGGAGAGCATAAGGAAGACGAACGAAAGCCTGGGGATTTTGAAGTGATTACAGCCCCAGCCTCTTCTTTACCTCTTCCGCGCTCAGTTTGACGAGCAAATCCTTCTCCCTGCTCGTCTCCCCTCTGACAAGCTCAACCTCCGCCTTAAGGAGCTTCGAAAGGAACTTCACCAGCTCTTTGTTTGCCTTCCCCTCAACCGGCGGGGCCTTTATCCTGACCTTCAGCCTTCCGCGCCACTCGTCTATCCCCTCAATCTCGTTCTTCTTCGCCTTCGGCTGGACATATACCAGGAGAAGCGTTCCGTCCTTGGTCTCCTTCAGGAACTTCGCGCTCATCCTCAATCCCTCCATTCGTACTCCCACACGATAGCCGGCGGGAACTCACCGCGTTTAAGCTTTTCGAGGATTTCCCCCGCAACGCGGTAGGCGAAGTCGAAGGTTTCTTTGTCAATCAGCCCGTAGTTGAGTGCCATCTCAAGCTCGTTCTCGTCGATGAGGAAAGCTTCCCCGTCCGGGAAAACGAAGATGTCGAGGAAGAGGTCAAGCATCTCCAGAGTATTACCATTGCGTTTCGAATAGGCTAAAACATCGATGTAAAGTCCCTTGAACTCGCCGTTTTCATCGTAGACCTTCAGGACGTCGTAGTTCTCCCCGATGAAGGCGAAGTACAGCATGCGGTAGCCGTTTTTGATGACCTCAGCGTCGTTCACCCTCAGCGGGGTGAGCATTCCCTCGAACTTGGCTTTGGCAACGATTACGTCGCCCAGGTCTGCTATAACTTCGTCGTCCCGTTCGAGAACCCTGTTCGGAATGCGGCGGTAGAGGAGATGGATTTTCTCTGACATGATACCCCACGGAGGATAGGACTGAACCTTTTTATATTTTCACAACTTCACTGTTTATTGATGACAGGGATTACCCTTTCCGAAGTTGAGAATATCCTCAGAGCACACAAAGAAGAGCTTCGCGAGAGGTTTGGAGTTAGCTCAATTGCTATATTCGGTTCCTATGCGAGGGGCGAGGAGACAGAGCTTAGCGATGTTGACATTCTTGTGGAGTTTGAACGGCCCATCGGATGGGAGATAGTCGACCTCAAGGACTATCTCGAATCCTTGCTTGGAGTTAAAGTGGATCTGATAACAAAAAACGCAGCCATGAGCAGGAATCGCTTCTGGGAGCACATAAAGGGGGATCTTGTTTATGTCTAAGCGAGACCCCTGTTTGTTTTTGAATGACATACTTGAGGCCGTTCTCAGAATCGAAGAGTATACAGAAGGTTATGAGTTTGATGATTTCGTGCGGGATAGAAAGACCATTGATGCAGTTCTGAGAAATCTCGAAATAATAGGTGAAGCCGCCAGGTACGTGCCTGAGGAGATAAAGAGAAAATATGCCGATGTTCCATGGAGGCGCATTATTGGACTTAGAAACGTTGTGATTCACCATTATTTTGGCGTTGACTTGAATATCGTCTGGACAATAATCCGTTTTCAGTTACCTGAACTGAAAGAAAGCGTAGAGAAAATGATAAGAGAGCTCTGCTAAACTCCCTCTCCAAAAATAAGCTCCCCGAGCCTCTCGGGCAGCTCTTCGATCTTCACCCTCACCTGCTCCCTCGTATCGCGGTCGCGAATGGTAACGGTATTGTCTTCCGGCGTCTGGTTGTCGATGGTAACGCAGTAGGGCGTTCCAATCTCGTCGTAGCGGACATACCTCCTTCCGATGGTGTCCTTCTCGTCGTAGACCGCTATGAAGCCGGCCTTCTGGAGGGTTCTGAATACATCGTAGGCGATGCTCTTCAGAGGCTCCTTGGCGACGAGGGGCAGGACTGCGACCTCAATCGGCGCCATGTCCTTCTTTAGCCTGAGGTACGTCCTGTCCTCCTCGATGACGAGGCTGTTCTCAAGAAGCAGGTAGAAGGGCCTGTCTATTCCAAAGCTCGGCTCGAGGACGTGGGGCACTATCTTCTCGCCCGTTATCTTCTCCTCGACCTCCTTGATTATGAAGTCGTCCTTCTCCAGCTCGTAGCCCTCGATTTCAACCTTTCCATCCATCTCGAGGAGCTCCACCAGTTCACGCTTCTTCTCCTCGTCCCAGCCCTGGATGAGGTCGTTTATCCTCTTGGCGTCCTTCTTCAGCTTCGGCCCGACGCGCTTCATGTTGAGGCTTACTTTGAGGCGCTTGACCACCTTCGGCTCGTCGTAGTGGATGAGGACCGTCAAATCGGCCCCACTCATCTTCATGTGCTTGCTGAGGTCGTAGTCACCGCGGTTGGCTATTCCAACGCACTCCACCCAGCCGAAGCGCTCGCTGTGGATTTCCGCGTCCCAGGTGTCGCGCGAGTAGTGGGCGCGCTCCTCGGGCAACTGCTGGCGGAAGCGTATCTTGTCCTCGGGGATGCCGATGTCGAGGAGGACGCGCTTCACCATGACCATGTAGTAGGCGAAAAAGGTGTTCATCACGTAGCCCTTCTTTACTGCCTCCTCGGCGGTGAGCTCAATCTCGCCGAGGTTCTTGAGCTGGTGCTCAATCGGGTAGAGCCTCAGAACCTCGTCCTTGACCTCGTCGAAGTGCGGGTGCTCAGTTTCCTTCGGGTTGAAGAATATCTCGGCCTCGGCCTGCGTGAACTCCCTGAGCCTCAACATCCCCTGCCTCGGCGAAATCTCGTTGCGGTAGGCCTTTCCGATCTGGAAGACGCCGAAGGGAAGCTTGTTCCTCGCGAAGGCGTTGAGGCGTCTGAAGTTGACGAATATTCCCTGTGCCGTCTCGGGCCTCAGGTAGCCCTTCTGGTCGCCGTAGGGGCCGATTTTCGTCTCGAACATGAGGTTGAAGTACCAGACCTCGCCAAGCTCGCCGCCGCACTCGGGGCACTTTATCCCGTGCTCGCGGATGAGTTCAGTTAGGTGCTCGGCGCTCATGCCCTCGGTGTCTATGCCCAGAGCTTCTTCAACGAGGTGGTCGGCCCTAAAGCGGGCACCGCACTTCCGGCACTCCACCAGTGGGTCGACGAACTTCTCGACGTGCCCGCTGGCTATGAAGACCCTCTCCGGCGTTATGTCCGGCGTCTCGAGCTCGAAGAAGCCCTCCCTCTGGAAGGCCTCGCGTATCTTCCGCTCGATTTTACGCTTTATCGCCGCCCCGAGCGGGCCGTAGTCATAGAATCCACGTGAACCGCCGTATATCTCAAAGCTCCCCCAGGCAAAGCCTCTCCTTCTCATCAAATCCTGCAGAATCTCGTACTTATCGGGCTTTTCTCCCATCGCTCACCACCTGAAACTGGAGTAAGGCGAGTTCATAAAAAGCTTTTGGGAGCACCGTCGTCAGTGTGTCAAGGAAAAATGAGAGTGGAGCGGAGGAGCCTCAGCCCCTCTCCAGCACGAGGACGCTGATTGGGGGAACCTCGATGGCACCGGACACGGCCTTTGAACCGTCGTGGTTCTCCGGCCAGATGACCTTCCACTCTCCAGGCGGGAGCTGGAGCTCGGCCGGTTTTCTCCAGCTGTTGGCGACGACGAGAACCTCGTCATCATGCCCCCTGAAGAAGGCCATCATGCCGTTCTTCGCGGTGTAGAACCTTATGGCGCTGCTCCTGAGTGCCGGGACGTTCTTCCTGAGCCCTGCCAGCGCCTTATAGTGGTTCAAGACGTCCTCGTTCACGGTGTTCCACTGTATCGGGTAGCGCTGTTCGTCGTAGTGTCCCTTATCCCCCAACAGCCCCCTCTCGTCGCCTTGGAACGTCACCGGCGTTCCCGGGAGGGTATAGAGGAGCGTCGACAGGAGCTTGAGCCTCTGGATGGACTCGTTCGTCGGTGTATCCCCAGTGAACCGCCGCCGAGGTCGGTGAGAATCCTCGACGTATCGTGAGAGCTGATGAGGTTGAAGCCCATGACAACGACGTTCTCGCCGTAGCTCGCGTAATAGCGCCCCATCATCTTCATCGCGGCCTCGCCGCTCAGCAGGCCCTTCGCGTAGTTCAGGAGTATGTCCCTCCCGAGGGCATAGTTCATGAGCGAATCGAAGCGGTCCCCCTGCACCCACTCCGGCGAGAGCGTCCATATCTCACCGACGAGGTACGCTTCAGGATGTCTCTCCTTAACCCTCTCCCTCAGCTCCGGGAAGAACTCCCCTGGCTTGAGGATCTCGTTGGGAACGTCGACCCTTATCCCGTCGAAGCCAAAGTCGAGCCAGTGAAGGGCGGCACCGATGAGGTACTCCCTCACCTCCGGGTTGGCGGTGTTGAGCTTTGGCAGGCTCCCGATGCCCCACCAGCCGACGTAGGCGTTTCCGTCGCCCAGCTTGAAGGGCCACTGCTTGATGAAGAACCAGTCCCAGTATGGGCTCCCGTTTCCGTTCTTCCAGACGTCGAGGAAGGCAGGGTTTCCAATCCCGCAGTGATTGGGCACGAAGTCGAAGATAACCCGTATTCCGCGCCTGTGCGCTTCATCGAGGAACTCCCTGAGCTCCTCCTCGGTTCCGAACTTCGGGTCGAGCCTGTAGTAGTCGTAGGTGTCGTAGCCGTGGGCGCTTCCGGAGAGGGTGATGGGGTTGAGGTAGATTATCGTGATGCCGAGACTCCTCAGGTAGTCGAGCTTCTCGGTTATTCCGGCTATGTCGCCACCGAAGTACTGGTGGCAGCAGTGGAGGGGAGTTATCGGGTCGCTCCAGTCGGAGAGTATCGGCTTTCCGGGATTGACCTGGTTGAGGAGCAGTTCGTCGTGGTCGAGGGCGAGGACGTTGTTGCTCCGGTTCCCGTCATTGAACCTGTCGGGGAATATCTGGTAGGTTATCCCGTTGCTTACCCACTCCAGCTGGGGGAAGCGGTCAACGCCGTCGAAGGTGAAGAACGGGTTCTCGCTTGTGTTCAGGACGGCGAACCTCTCCCCATCGGTCGAGTTCAGGAGGATGTAGTACTCGATGGGCTCAACAAGTGGAACCTCCGCCCGCCACATCTCCCCCGAGTCCCATCAGACCTGGAGTTCCATCGTGTAGTTTCCCCTGCCCGTAACCAGGACGGCGGAGCTCACCGTGCCCCTCTTCGCCTCGAACCTAATGACGGTCCTGTTGTCGGCGACGCTCAGATAGGCCGGGTCGCCCGGCTCGAAGTCCACGTAGAAGGTTGCGCTTCCCTCGACTATTCTCACCGCGTTCTTTCCGCCGTAGCCGTCGCCGACGTAGCCGTCCGCTTCTGGATCGTAGGGCCTTCCGGTGCCGTCATCGGACATGTCCTTGACCCACTGGCCGTTGATGAAGTACTTGTACTGGTACTTCCCGGGGGCGAGGCAGACGGTTGTCTTCCAGATTCCGCCCTCCTTTTCCATCTGCCACTCTCCCCAGTCGTTGAAGCTCCCGCGCAGGCTGACCGAGGTCACGGTCCTGTTTCCCGGGTCATAGGTGAAGGTCACGGGCACCCT
>JAMOTW010000107.1 GCA_027062125.1 Thermococcus sp. | reverse complement strand
GGAATCGAAGAAGTTCTGAGGTTCCTCTGAGCCAAACGTTTTTATCCTTCCTTTTCAATTCCCCACCGGTGGGAGAATGATAGAGTTCGTCATACTGCTCGGGGTCATCGGTGGCTGGATAGTGGTGGCCTCAACGCTGTTCCTGATGCTCGCCCTCGGCCAGACGTGGGGCCTAGTGGGGGCGTTCCTGCTGGTGAGCTTCATACTGGTCAACCAGTCACTCAAGAGGAAGTACATGGGGATGATAGTCGACGCCACCCCGAGGGCGAAGGCCATAGCAGCCCACATCTTTGAGATGAACGAGCTAATCCTGCTGTCGTCGTACCTGGTCTCCCTGCTCCTCTACGAGGGAATCCAGAAGTACGTCGAGATAATAATCAAGTTCCCGCACGCACTGGGGTGATGGCATGTTCAACGTCGTTATAGTGAGGTACGGTGAGATAGGGACGAAGGCAAGGCAGACGAGGAGATGGTTCGAGAACCTCCTCATGAACAACATCCGCGAGGCCCTGGTGAGCGAGGGCATCGACTTCAAGAAGGTCGAGGCGAAGCACGGCAGGGTTCTGGTGAGGACGAACAGGGCGAAGGAGGCCGTCGAAGTCCTCACCCGCGTCTTCGGCATAGTCTCGCTCTCGCCGGCGATGGAAATAGACGCCGAACTGGACAAGATAAACAGGACTGCGCTCAAGCTCTTCCGGAAGAAGAAGCGCGAGTTGAATCTCGAAAAGCCCCGCTTCCGCGTCACCGCGAGGAGAATAACCAAGGAGTTCCCGCTCAAGAGCCTCGAGATACAGGCCAAGGTCGGCGAACACATCTTCGAGAACGAGGAAAGCGAGGTTGATTTGCACAATTACGATATTGAAGTCGGCGTCGAGCTGATGGAGGGCAAAGCCTACGTCTACGTCGACAAAATCCGGGCCTGGGGCGGTTTGCCGATAGGGACGCAGGGCAAGGTCGTCGCGCTACTCAGCGGCGGCATCGACTCGCCGGTTGCCGCTTTTCTCATGATGAAGCGCGGCGTCGAGGTCATTCCCGTTCACATTTACATGGGCGAGAAGACCCTCGAAAAGGTCAGGAAACTCTGGAACCAGCTCAAGAAGTACGGCTACGGCGGAAAGGGCGAGCTTATAGTGGTCAAGCCGAAGGAGCGTGACAAAATCATAGAAAAGCTCCGCGAGATGAAGAAGGAGAAGTACACCTGCGTCTTCTGCAAGTACATGATGGTTAGGCACGCCGATAGAATAGCCAGGGAGTTCGGCGCTAAGGGCATCGTCATGGGAGATTCCCTCGGGCAGGTTGCTTCCCAGACGCTCGAGAACATGTACATCGTCAGTCAGGCGACGGATCTGCCGATATACCGCCCGCTCATCGGCATGGACAAGGAGGAGATAGTCGAAATCGCCAAGAAGATCGGCACCTTCGAGCTCTCGACCCTGCCCGAGGACGAGATTCCGTTCGTACCGAAGCATCCTGTCATAAGGGGCTCCTGGGAGGAGTTCAGGAAGCTCTATCGGGCGGTCTTTGGGGAAGAGCCGAGGAAAAAGGAGTGCTGAGGTGAGACGGTGGAATCCGGGAAGCTCCCCGCCTATCTCTCTGCCCTCCTCCCCGCCATTTTCCTGGGGGGATTGGCGGTAGTTCTCTGGAAGAACCCCTGGTTCTCCTTTACGGACAACGCTCTCAGCGACATGGGCTCCATAAGGAACCCGGTGAACTACTACTTCAACGGCTTCCTGATGGTCTCCGCTGCCATCGGCTTCATAGCCGCCATCGGCGCTCTGAGAAACGGTCTGTCCTACCTAATGCCCCTCGCAATGGTTTCCCTGTTCCTCGTGGGGGTTTTTCCTGAGGAGTACGCGCCGCACGCTCCAGCCGCTGTTTTCTTCTACGTCCTCGCGCTGGCCGACATCGCCCTGATTGGGATAAAGCTGACCCGGTACGGGGTTAATCTGGGCTACATCTGGGCAGTACTGGCCATTCTAACGTTCTTTTTCATGCTGTACCTCGTTAAGGCAAGGGTCTTCAAGGGGCTCGCGATTCCGGAGCTGGTTGGAGCCGTCACAATACTGGCGTGGTTCGTCTACATCGGCCTGCTCCAGCTCAGGGGTTTGTAGGAATTCCTACAAAAAACTTTAAATATTATGATGCTGTAGGAATGACTACACGGTGAAGGACGTGCCTGTGAACCTTGATGACCTGAGGGAGAACATCTGGGAGTACATAGAAACTGGAGAGGACGCTTTCAAGAAGGGTAGGTATAACTCCGCGTCAATACTGTATTTCAAGGCTCTCGTTGGGATATGCGACTACATTATCAAGCGGGATTTGAATCTGGAACCCAAGAATCACAGTGAGCGATTCGCGATTTTAAGGCTTCACTACCGTGATCTGTACCGTATCGTCAGTAAGTTCTTTGATTTCTACAGGGATGCATACGAGAGGAGACTCACGAAGGACGAGGTGGGGGCGTTGAGGAATGAGGTTCTCAAACTTACCGATAGAATTAAGTGAACTTGAACATGTCGCGGAGGAATTCAGGAGGGAGCACGAGGGGGTCTTTGACGTGGTTCTCTATGGCTCTGTGACCCAGGGGAAAGAAGCCCCAAACGATTTCGACTTCATGGTACTTCTCACAGGAGCAGATGAGTCGGAGAGGTTTGAGCTTGCCTTCGAGTTCAAGGAGATGCTGATTGACATGGGGTTCCCGCATGAAAGACTGGACGTTAAGGCGATGAACCTCGAGCAGATGTGGGACCCAAACTACCTCGCCGTTCCAGGGCTGGTTATCACCGGCTATTCACTTATCAGGAGGCGTCCCCTTCATGAGCTGATGAACGGAGAGGGATATGCGCTGTTCATTCTCGATATCAGGGGAATGACAAAAAACGAGAAGAACAAGTTCAGCTTCGCACTCCGGGGCAGGGACGGGAAAACCGGAGTGTTGAGAGACTTGGAGGGACGCTACCTTGCCCCATGGGTCGTTCTTCTTCCCGTGGAGGCCACTTACAGATTCAAAGAGTTTCTGAAAATGTGGAAGGTGCCTTATGAACTCTATCTGATGTTCGGAACTCTCTACGAGTCAAAAGACTGGAGGATTGAGGAGGGCATCGTGAGGCCTCAACCTTAAGTTGAGGAAAGCTTCATATATTCTCCCCCGCTTTCATCAACCATGAAAGCAGTAGCGCTCCTAAGCTCGGGCATCGACTCGCCGGTGGCGGTCTACCTCATGCTTAGAAGGGGCCTTGAAGTGACTCCGGTTCACTTCAGGCAGAGCGGCACGAAGGAGTCCAAGGTTTTTGAGCTCTGCGAGGTTCTCGGAAGGTATGGGAAGCTGAACGAGCCGGTTATAATAGATGCCTACGATGAAGGGGCGCCGGTTTTCTCGAAGCTGGCCGAGATTGGAAAGGGGAAGTGGACGTGCCTCTTCTGCAAGTGGACGATGCTGAGGAAGGCCTGTCGGATAGGGCATCGGATTGGGGCAAAGGCGATAATCACCGGCGACAGCCTCGGCCAGGTGGCGAGCCAGACCCTCGACAACCTGCTCATCATAAGCACCGCGAGCGACCTTCCGATTCTGAGGCCGCTCATAGGCCTTGACAAGGAGGAGATAGTCAGAATCGCCAAGGAAATAGGAACGTTCGAGATAAGCATTGAGCCTGAGGAGCCGTGCCCCTTCGTGCCGAGGTATCCTGTAGTGAGGGGCTCCCTCGGTGAGTTCGAGAGGATAAAGGAGAGGCTCGTGAGGGAAGGCGTTCTTTGATTACCCAATTCTGCCCATAACTGTTCGTTTTGGGAAGTTCCCAGGGCTCCCTCCCACCCGTTTTCGGAGCCTATGAGAAGAGCGCCGAGGAACCCGGCGATAGAACTTGCGTCCTCATCTTCCCGGACGATGGGTTTAAATACGTGGAGGTCTTTGAGAGCTATCTGGGGATGACATGAAGAGACTGGGCCTCGCCACTCTCCTCCTTTCTATCAACGGTGTTCTGCTCCTCTACTACGCCTACGCTTGGGGTTCGCTCGTCTACCTCGCCTTCGCCCTCTTCAGCCTCCTCCTGGCTTACGGCGTCGGTCAGGAGAACAGAACCGCCATCAAGGTGGCCCTCATCTACGCGGGAATAGAGTTCTTCTTCGGCCTGCTCTTCCTCATAGCCGGGAACCTCTACTCTGCGGTCGACGCGGCCATAAGCTTCCTCATCCTCCACAACATCCTCGGCTACATCCAAGCGGTTTACAGGGAGGAGAAGAAGGCGGAGAAGGGAGAGGAGCCTGGAGACATTGAGGATGCGGAGTAAGGGCCTCCACCTCATTCTCCTCGCCGGTTTCTTCGCCATCCTCGGCTCGACGATGAGCAAGTCGCCAACACTTCCCCTCTACGCCGAGAGCCTCGGACTGAGCAGAAGCGACATCGGGCTCGTAGCTGCCGCCTCGACGGTGACGGGAATCATCATGAACTTCGCCTCCGGAGTTCTCAGCGACGTCTACGGCAGGCGGAAGCTCCTCATTGCGGGCGGCTTCGTTTTCCTCAGCGCACCCCTCCTCTACTTCCTCGCGAGCGACGCCCTCACACTCGCCCTCGTGAGGGTCTACTACGGCGTGGCGACGGCGATATTCGTCCCCGTTTCCTTCGCCCTCGTGAGCGACCTCTACCCTGACAGGAGGGGCACCTTCATGGGCTTTTTAAGCTCGGCAACGCTGGTCGGGAGGGCCCTCGCCCCGGTTCTGGCCGGGAGTATAATCTACTTCCTGGGATTCTCAGTGGTCTTCGTCCTCTGCTCCCTGACCGGTCTGGTTGTCTTCCTGCTCTCATTCCGGTTCCCTGACACGGGGAGGGAGCTCAAGAAGTTCGAGTTCACGTTCAGCGGCGAGCTGTTCACCATAGGCCTCCTCGACGCCGCCGTCTACATGGTCTACCAGGGTATAGAGACCTTCCTGCCCCTCTTCTACTACCTTCAGGACAAGGCGTGGCTCTCGGGCCTAATCCTCACGATTGAAATCTCGATAATGGCCGTAGTGAAGCCCTACGCGGGCTATCTGGGCGACAGGATTGGAAGGACGAAGCCGATAATAATCGGAATGAGCATGGTGGGCTTTGCTGCTTTCGTCTTCGCCTTCTCAAGCTCGCTCCCGGCGGTAATCGCTGGGGCGATACTCTTCTCGGTCGGCGCGTCGGTGAGTGAGGCTTCCACCAAGCCGCTCGCAACTGAAATCTCGAGGCTCCGCGGAACGGCCCTCGGGTTCCTCGAGAGCGTAAAGGACGTAGGCCAGGCCGCAGGACCGGTTATCATAGGCTTTCTGGGGCTTAAAACCGGATTCCTCGCCGTAGGAATATTCGGAATCGCCGCGCTGGGCCTCTTCCTTGTGAGAATCCGTGAAATCGAAGAGAGGGTAACAAATTGAATGGAGAAAAGGAAATCAGGCGCACCTCTCCCTGTAGTCGGCGCTTATTACCTCTTCCTTCTCCTCCGGCTCCTTAACGATTATCCTGGCGTCAACGACCACCGCGCCCTCCCCTTCGTTGTAGACGAAGACGGGGTTGAGGTCCATCTCCTTGATGTAGTCCCTGAGGTCGTCGACGAGCTCGCTGACCTTGAGCAGGAGCTGGACGATGGCCTCTATGTCGGCCGGCTCCTCACCGCGCGCCCCGGCTAAAATCGGGTAGCTCTTTATCTCCCTTATCATCTTCCTGGCGTCGCGCTCGGTTATCGGGATTATCCTGAAGGTGACGTCCTTGAGAACCTCGACGAAGATTCCGCCGAGGCCGAACATAAGGGCGTGGCCGAACTGCGGGTCTTCGGTGACGCCTATGATGATCTCCCTTCCGACCTCCAGCATCGGGGCAATGAGAACGCCCAGGATTTCAGCGTCCGGGCGGTATTTGCGCGCGTTCTCGTGGATGACTTCCCACTTCTCCTTAAGCTCCTCGGGGGTCTTGATGTTGAGAAGTACGACTTTTGCGTCGCTCTTGTGGAGAATCTGCGGTGACATGAGCTTCATGGCAACCGGGTAGCCAATCTCCTCGGCGTACTTGAGTGCCTCGTCAAGGGTCTTTGCGAGCTTTTCCTCCGGAACCGGGAGGCCGTAGGCTTTGAGAACCTGCTTGGCCTCGTACTCAACGAGGGCAGTCCTTCCAGAGGCAAGGACTTCCTTAATAACTTTGAGGGCTTCCTCCTTCATGGTACCACCACCAAAAATTGGGGGTCAGGCCCCCCTCCTCAGGTATTCGGCGTATTTTACAAGGCCCGCCATGGCCCTAACGCCCCTCTCAGGGGTCGGGTAGACGGGAACTCCCTTGTCCTCGAGGATTCTGGCGTAGTGGTCGGTCTTCCTACCGCCCATCGCGACGGCGATGATGGGCTTGTCGCTCTTCTTCTGGTACTCCGCGAGGATGTCGATTATTTTCTCCTCCTCGAGGAGCGGGACCTGGAAGAGCACTATGACGAGTATTGCGTCAACGTTCGAGTCGTTCACGAAGCCCTCTATAGCTACCCTGTAGCGCTCGGCGTCGGTATCTCCAACGACGTCGGTCGGGTTTCCTGCCACCGCGTGCGGCGGGAAGTTTTCCTTAAGGAACTTTATCGTCTCCTCGCTCAGCTCGGCCATCCTGAGACCGAACTTGGCAACGGCATCACTGGCCATGACTCCGGCGC
>JAMOTW010000106.1 GCA_027062125.1 Thermococcus sp. | reverse complement strand
TTGACGCCGTCCAGGTTTAAATAGTCCTTCCCGTAAACAACCTCGAAGTATCTCCTCAAATCGAAGAGGTCCAGAACGAACTCCGTGCACTCCTGGGAGGCGTTGCTCACTGCGGCGAGCTTCAGGTCCATTGCCTTCAGCTCTCCAAGGGCATCAACGTCTGAGAAGGGCCGTATTTCCCCCCGTTCGGCCATCCACCGGCGGTACTGGAGGTTCACGCCGTCAACGATTTTCCAGAACTCGATGTGGTCTATGCCAAAGCGCTCGACGTAGCTCCTCGGAAGCTCGCCAGTCACTGTCTTTTTATAGGTCTCGTAGTCCAGCTCGATGCCTCGCTCTCGAAGGGCGGGCATAACCCACTTCTCGTACCATTCCCTGTGGTCGTAGCCCTCGTAGTAAACCAGGGTCTCATCAACGTCGAAGATTAAACCGCGGAGCATCCTCATCATAGAGAGAGCAACGGTGGGGCTTTAAAGCTTGTCGCTCAGAGCTCGAGTTTCTTGAGGAGGGCCCATTGCCGCGGTTCCCATGCGAGGGGATCGGTGACAACGTAGACCTTGGCGTTGGTTAATATAACGTGATCACGGATGGTGTTCAGAAATCTCAGAAATGCATCGAAGCCATTATGGAGCGCCAGGTACTCGGGACAGGCTATGATCACCGCCCTGTCCGGATCCCCTTTGAGACTTTTGATTATGCCGTCCAGAATTCTGTGTAGCTCGCGCGGACCAAAATAGCCCTTAACCGAACTCACCGTAATGAGATTCCAGCCGGGAGGAACTTTCATCCCTGCCCGGCCTACAACAACGGCGTTATCTTCGATTATATCGGAGAACGAACTCACCAGCCGGAATGCAGGGACCTCCACTCTCTGGGCTCCTTCCTTCCGTGACCATGTCAATACAGGAAGTGAAATCCTGAACACTTCACCCACCACTTAAGAGTAAAATCGCAAGTGGGTATTTAAATCCTTTTTGTAGATGCCTGTGTAGGTGTATGTGCAGAGCCTCGGCCTCCTGGACTGGTCATCACCCATCAGCCGGTTGATCCTTCGTCATCGGCGTAGAAAGTAGGAAAAGGGAGTTAAAAACCTTCAGAACAGCTCTTCAAGCTTGACGTCTATCTTGTCCGGGTTGAATGGCAGGACGTGCCTCGTTGTCTTGGGGGAGTAGACCTCTCCGCGCTTGACGAGCTCCATGACCTCCTCCTTGCTCGGGGCCTTCCTGATGAAGACGTAGTCTATCTCACCCTTGCCCATGTCCTCCCTGGCGTCCTCCTTGAGGCCGTAGTAGATGAGCTCGATCTTGCCCTCAACGCTCATCTCGTCGAGAACCTTGCTGACCTTCTTCTGCTCCTCGAGTCCGCCGGGGATGGAGAAGCTCTTCTCGCCGACGAGGGCAAAGGCTATCTCGCCCCTCTCGGCCTTCTCCTCGGCCTCGGGATCCTCAACGACCTCGAGCCCCTCGGCCTTGAGCCTCTCGATGACCTCCTCAAGGTCCCCCTTGAAAGCCGGGTACCAGGTGTAGACCTTCACGTCGTCGCTGAAGTAGTCGAGGATGACTGACGGAGCCTTCTTGGCGCCGAGCTTCTGGAGGCCGGCCCAGCGGTGGTGACCGTCAACGATGAGGTACATATCCTCACCGGGAACCTTGGCGAGGAGCATGGGCTTCCAGAAGATTCCACTACCGGTAACG
>JAMOTW010000105.1 GCA_027062125.1 Thermococcus sp. | reverse complement strand
GGCACGTTGAGGGCGCGCAGTATCTCGTTCCCGGTTCCAAAATCATCGGCTATGAAGAGCGTGTTCCCCCTCTCGAGGAAGAGCTTTATCTGCTCCACCTCGGCCCCGGTGAAGGTCATGTTCGGGCCGATTATGAGGAGGACGCCGTTCAGCTCGCTGATGTTTGCTATGTCGAAGGACTCGAAGATTGGAACGACCTCCCTGCCCTTGAGGTAGGCCAGCTTGGCGAACCTCGACGTGCCGTCCCAGTTCTTGTTGAAGATGCTGTACTGGGTGGAGCTCTTGAAGACTGGGATCGTCAGCGGCATCGTGATGAGGGCGAAGAGCAGGAGGAGCAGTATGAGGTACTTGACTGTCTTGTTCATGCCGACACACCCCGCAGGAGGTTCTCCATGGCTTTCACGAACTCGGCAGTCTCGCTCTCGCTCAGGGGCATCTCACCGTAAACGGCCTTCTCGTGGAGTCTGGTCACGGTCTCAAGGTACGGATAGAGCTCCCAGTCCCTCAGAACCCCCAGGACCTCCCTCGGGGTCATGCTCTCGCTTATCCCGAGGGCCTCCCTAAGCCTCTCCCTGAGGAGGGTGTAGGCTTCACCGACGTCCTCGGGTATCTCAAACTCCGTCCCGGGTCCGACGGATGATTTCTCTTCCCCTGGAGTCGCTCCAGTCCCGGGCTTTTTCCGGACGGGGGCCCTGCCCCTTCCCTTCCTCCTCTCCAGCAGGACGAAGCCGCCGACCATCAGGAGGGCGAGCAGGGCTATGGCAATATACCTCGGCCTCATGTCCTCAGGCGGAACGACCTTCAGTTTTATCACGTTGGACTTGGCTTTCCCGTATCTCTCGTTTCCCGGAAATGATGCGTAAACCTCGAACTCCCCTGCCTCATCGGGCCTCAGCTCGAAGGAGAAGGTGCCGTTATCTGGGGTGAGCCTGAGGTACTCCTTCCCGTCCACATAGATGGTGATCGGGAAAGGAAGGGCCGGGTCAACGGTTCCGGCAAATGCCGCGGTCTTTCCGAGAACCACCTCAGCCGGGCCGTCGAGGGTTATGGAGACGGGGTACGTTGTGAAGGTCACCTCCACCACCCTGACAGTCCCCGCGTGGGTCGCGTCCCCTTCGAACCGAAGGGTCACCTTGAAGCTCGTCGCAACGGGAGAGAAGTAGTCCCTGGAGAAGCCGCCGTCACTCCCTGTGGTCAGGGTGGCGTTGCCAACCGTTATCTCCCTCCCGCCGAGGGGGTTGCCGTAGTAGTCGACGAGCCTTCCCGAGAGGTGGACGGTGTGGTTAAGGAAGGCGCTGTACGAGTCATCGACTATGAACGAAGTGGGTATCTTCCTTACCTTCACAGTGACGTTGTTCGACCTCTCATTTCCCTGAACCGCGTAGATTCTATACCTTCCGAGCTCATCGAACCTGTAACTCACGGAGAAGAGGCCGTTGCGGGGGTTGACGAGGAGGAGAGAGGTGGAGCCATCCCCCTCGATGACCACAGTAACAGAGGAGTTGCCGGGGCACGAGCCGAATATCGTCACCGTCTGGTGGAGGATTGGATTATCATCAAAGACTCCTATGACGAAGCCCCCCTGCTCCGGGGGGACGTTCGAGACGAGCTTCCTTACCGCCTCCAGGTGGGTTCGGATCTTGGCGGTGTTGAAGGTAAGGACCTTCGTCCCGTTCCTCAGCTTTATGAGGTCGATGGCATCGAGGGTTCTCTCCATATCATCGACCGTGCTGAGTATCCCCGATGCGAGGGCCGGGGTGGGGTTCTCGTGGAACTCGAGGACGAGCTGAACGAGTACAACCGTCTCGCTGGCGAAGTCGTAGAAGGGGGGAATTACCCTCATTACCGTCGAGTTCATCCCCTTCTCCTGATAGTAGAGGCTCTCGTCCTTTATCAGCTCGAGCTCTCTCAGCGTGAGGTTCGCCAGCTTGAGGGAGTAGCTCTCGTTCACGAGGGCGTAACGGAGGGAGTAGTCAAACCTCACCAGAACCTGGGAGAAGTACTGGTACAGGAAAACGTCCCTCTGGGTCGGCTCCGGAACGGCCTTCCCCGAGGCTAGGGGGACGGAACCTATGATTAGAATGAGGATTATTAAAATCGAAACTCTCCTCATGGCTATCACATCCATAAGGCATAAAAACCTTTTAAGTTTATTCGTTGAAGGTGTTAAAATGGGGCGCCTTTGGGGAAGTCTGTTGGCGGTCGCTGGAATAGCACTCTGGTACTACGGGGGTACCCAGGGAACCGTGGCCCTGGTCAACCTGGGAATCGGAGCCATAATCCTCGGACTGGTTCTCGCGGCGATGCCATCAAAGGGGCACGTTGACAGGGAAGCCCTCGTCATGAGCTGCGGGGACTTCTGTGACTTCGTCGAGAACATGAGAAAGGAGCTGGAGCTCAAGGGTCCTCCCGTCGTAATCCCACCCTACGAGAACCTCCCCAGGGGCGGCCTCTTCCTGCCCAAGGAGGAAAACTTCTCCCTCCGCCTCGGAAAGTTCGCCGACGGGGCGGTATTCATAACTGGAACCGAGGATGAGAGCGGCATTCTCGTGAGCCCAGTCCCGGGCTGGGGGCTCATCGAGTACACCCTCGAGAACGTGGGGGAGCTCTCCGGAACTGGAGTTGGCTATGCATCCTCAGCGGTCTCGTCGATCCTCAGCGCCCTCGGAATCGGTTCGGCCGAGGCTTTTGAGAGGGAGGATGGTAAGATTGAGGTGTTCGCCAAACCCCTGTGCGGGGGCCCCTTCTACGCGGACCCGGTAGTCTCGGCGATGCTCATCGGAATAGCGATGGGGAAGGGCGAGGTTCTGAGGGTAGAGTCCTCCGAGAGGGCCAACGACCACGTAAAGCTCATCCTAGAGCCGCTCGGTGGGGTAGAGAAATGGCTATGAGGGAGAACGTGATCCTGTTTCTGGCGGTTTGGATCGTTGTTTCCGCGATCCTCAGTCCCTCGACGGACATATTCCTCACGATAGCGCTCATCGGCATACTGATTGCCCTTGAAGTTGGCGAGTTCTACCTCCCGAGGGACGTCAAGGACTCGCTGAAGTTCTCCGCATACCTTCTCCTCCTCGCCTTCGCCTTCATCGTGGCGAGAAAGGTGTACGAGGTAATAAAGTGAGGAACAGGAATGAAATCAAACCGTCCCAAGGAGTTCCCCGACGGTTCTCCTAACGGCCTCATAGCTGTCCAGCCTCGGGCTCCAGCCGGTTTCTTTCGCCTTCTCTATGCTCAGGCGCATGAACTTGACGTCGCCCTTCCAGCCGCGGCCCCCATCGACGCCGCCGGTGAACCTGAAGGCTGGCTTTAACCCCATCCCCTCGCTGACTATCTCCGCTATCTCCCTTACGGTTATCCAGTCGTCGTTCCCGAGGTTGTAGAAGTCGACGGTTCTGTCGCTCTCCCGGAAGTGCTCGAAGATGTGGAGCATGCCATCAACGGTATCGCTCACGTGGAGGTAGCTCTTCCTCTGCGTCCCGTCGCCGAGTATCTCGAGCTCCCCCGGGTTCTTCCTGAGCTTGTTTATGAAGTCGTAGATGACCCCGTGGTTCGAGCGCTCGCCTATGATGTTGGCGAGGCGGAAGATCAGGGCCCTGAACCCGAAGGTGTGGGCGTAACCGCTGATTAAAGCCTCGGCCGCGAGCTTTGCCCCTCCGTAGACGCTTATCGGTTCGAGCGGGGCGTAGTTTTCCGGCGTTGGAATTACGGACGCGTCGCCGTAGACGGTTGATGAGGAGGTGAAAACGAGGTACCTGGCGCTTGAACTCCTCATCGCGTTGAGCAGGTTGTAGGTTATCAGCACGTTTGTCTCGTAGAGCAACTCCGGGCTCTGGGAGCCTATTCTAACCTCGGGGTTCGCCGCGAGGTGAAAGACGGCATCGACGCCCTCAACGGCTTCCCCAACGATTCCCGGGTCCCTCATGTCCCCCTCGATGAACTCGAAGCTCTCGTGGTTCAGCCACCGCCCTATGTTCTCCAGACTGCCCGCGCTGAGGTCGTCGAGAACGCGAACCTTCCATCCAAGTTCCATCAGCCTGTCGACGAGGTGTGAGCCTATGAAACCGGCACCTCCCGTTACCAGCACCTTCATTCGTACCACCAAACCTATTGATGTGGTTAGGCTATTAAACTTTGGGGAAAGTTTTTTGTATCCTTCCAACGGAATTAACCACATGAAAGTGTACCATCTCTCGATCCCGGAGCGGGAGGCCCTTAAGGAGCGGATAAGGGCGTACCTTACGTCCAGGGGTGACGTTCTCTTCGCCTACATTCACGGTTCTTTCTTGGGGGACCACCCTTTTAGGGATATAGACGTTGCGGTTTTTGTGAGGTCAAAACCCGACAGATTCTATGAGATGGAGCTCGAAGATGAGCTGTCCAGGTTAACCGGCTTTCCTGTTGATGTAAGAGTGTTAAACGATGCCCCCGTGGAGTTTAGGTTTCACGTCATCGGTGGGGAGCTCCTCTTCAGCAGGGACGAAAAGGCCAGGTGTGACTTTGAAGAGCGGACCATGAGGGAATACCACGATTATTCCCACTATCTCGAACTGTATCGGAGGGAGGCCCTTGGAATATGATACCGAAAAAGTAACCCGGCTTATGGTGGAGGCCAGGAACGCACTGGATGCCCTTTATGAGCTTGCAAAACTCCCCAGGGGAGAGTTCCTTGGCAGCAGGCATTACGTTTCGAGTGCCAAGTACAACCTCCTGGTCGCGATTGAGGCGTGCATTGATATAGCGTACCATTTGATTTCAAAAAACCGCATGAGGCTTCCAAGGGACTATGCTGACTCTTTCAGGGTTCTTCATGAGAACGGAATCCTCAACGAGGAGCTGACCAGACGGCTCATTCTGATGTCCCGCTTTAGAAATCGACTGGTGCACATATACTGGGACGTTGATGACGAGGTTATCTATTCGATAATAAACGAGAACCTCGAGGACATCGAGGAGTTCCTCACGAGGATTGTGGAAATAATCAAATGATTAACTGGGGGGTGTGAAATGAAAGTCCTCATAATGGCCGGCGGCTACGCCACCAGACTCTGGCCCATAACCAAGGACAACCCGAAGGCCCTTCTCCCCGTCGGGAACAGGGTGATCCTCGACTACATCCTGGAGAACGTTAAGGAGCTCGAAATTGAGACCTACATCTCAACCAACCGCTTCTTCGAGGCCCACTTCCGCCCCTACGCCGAGAAGCACGGCGTGGGCCTTATCGTGGAGGACACACTCCACGAGGAGGAGAAGCTCGGTACGATAGGGGCCATGAAGAAGGCCGTGGAGGAGCTCGGCCCCGACGACTACCTCGTCATCGCCGGCGACAACCTCTTCTCCTTCGGCCTGAGGGACTTTCTGAGGGCCTACGACGGCAGGACGCTGATAGCGGTCTACGACGTCGGCGACCTCGAACTGGCGAAGCGCTACGGTGTGGTGGTTCTGGAAGGAGACAGGGTTATCTCCTTCGAGGAGAAGCCGGCCCAGCCGCGCTCGACGCTCATAAGCACCGGCGTCTACGTCTTTCCGAAGGCTGTCATGGAGCGTATCGACGAGTACCTGAGCAACGGCAACCGCGACTCTCCCGGCTACTTCCTCCAGTGGCTCCTTGAGAGGGGCGAGCCGATTAAGGCCTACCGCTTCTCCGAGTACTGGTATGACATAGGCTCTGCCGACAGCTACCTCGAGGCCCTCAAGACGCTCCTGCGCGAGAGCCACGTCGAGGAGATTCAGATAAGCCCCTACGCGAAAATCATCCCCCCCGTCGTCATAAAGAGGGGCGCCAAGATACTCGGGAGGTCAATAATAGGCCCCTACGCCTACATAGGCGAGAACTGCGTCATCGAGAACTCCGACGTCAGCGACTCCATAATCTTCAGGAACACCGTTATCAAAAACTCCACCATCTGGCGCTCCATCATCGACGAGAAGTGCGAGATAAGGAACCTCGAGCTCAGGAAGAGTCTCGTCGGCGGGCACGCGAAGATACAGAGGGGTGAGTGAGATCCTACCCGTTTCGGGTGGGGTCTAATGCTTTTTGACATTCGGGAAGGGAATACATCATCTCAGACCCGTGATCAGAAGGCTTTCCAGACGTGATGTTTTCAGCAAATTGACTTTTCGGATGACGTTAGAAGAAGTGAGGAGTGCCCCGTCGGAAAGGCTGGAGTTGAGTTCCACTCTCCACAGACCTTCGCCGTTAAATGCAACCCACGACCCCTCACGAATCATGGACGCGTTATCAGTTCGGGTCCGCAGCCGGGTGAAGCTTTCGCTTCAGTCTCCCCCGCGAGACACTCCTCAAATACCTATAGGGCCTTTAACTATATAAAGCTTTGCTTTTATGTTGTTCAAAATTTTTGGCCAACTCACCGGGATAAGTTCTGAGGACTTCATCCCCTCTCAAGCACCGTTATCCTGTCGCCGGGGCTGAAGCCATTCGTATCGGTGGGGATGCCCTTAGCGGCGTCTACAACATGACCATCCGTCTCCTCCCACCTGCCGACTATGTAGTGGAAGTCATCGTAGTCTCCGGCCCCTAGGTAGACCCCGTTCACGAGATAGTAAACGCCGGCGAGGGTGGCGTCGAGGTTGGTTCCCTCCACCAGCATCACAGGGGAACCCCGGTACTGGAGGGAGTACACAACGAAGAGGCCCTCCCTAACGTCCCACCACTCGTCCGGGGAGGGAACCGAGTAGGTGGATCTCGGCGTCTTAACATAGGTTGAGCCGAGCTTAACGTCAAGCGCCCCGGATTCCTCAAGCTCGCGCGTGCAGGGGTTCGACACCGGCCCCCCTATCAGAAGCACGGGCCG
>JAMOTW010000104.1 GCA_027062125.1 Thermococcus sp. | reverse complement strand
CGGGTGAAACGAAGAGGAGCTACGAGCTTACCTTCCAGTTCCTCAAGAAACTCCTCGATGATGGGTTAATGGTAAGGCGCATAAACATCCGGCAGGTCGTAGTGTTCCCCGGCACTCCCCTCTGGCACCTCAGGAGCAAAGTCAAAACCGAGAAGCACAAGCGCCTCATCCAGCACTACAAGTACAAGATAAGGCACGAGATAGACCTCCCGATGCTCAAGCGAGTCGTCCCGGTCGGAACGGTTTTGAGGGACGTTCGAGCCGAGGTCTTCGACAACGGTCTCACTTACGGCAGGCAGATAGGGAGCTATCCGCTCGTCGTCGGCATGCCGAAGGAACTGCCCCTCGACAGGTTCTACGACGTCATGATAGTCGACCACGGTTACCGCAGCATCACGGGGATTCCGGTCCCCGTCAACGTGAACACCGAGAGCCCAAAGGTTCTTCAGTACCTTCCGGGAATCGGAAAAAAGACCGCCGTGAAGGTTCTGTCGAAGAGGCCATTCAGGAGTAAGGAGGAGTTCTTCGAAGCGATTGGAAATGAGAAAAGGGAAGTCCTCGAAGGGGTCATCACCCTGTGATCTTCACCGTTTTAGTCTCGTTCCCTTTGGGCCACTGGAAGCCAATGATGTTCTCGATGAGCACCACTTCAGCCCTCAGGGTCTCGTCGGTCTTCCCCTCCACCACGAGAACGCCCTTTCTGGGGACGAATACCTTGTTCTCCTCGGCCCCCTCCGCCGGCCCAATGAGCAGCACCACGA
This sequence comes from Thermococcus sp., assembly GCA_027062125.1. Classification (GTDB taxonomy): domain Archaea; phylum Methanobacteriota_B; class Thermococci; order Thermococcales; family Thermococcaceae; genus Thermococcus. Next base: position 6,172 of record JAMOTW010000104.1, on the reverse strand, counting down.
GGTGGTCCCCGTTTCCAAGCTTGCCCCTCCCGACGTCAATCTTCGTCCAGAAGTTGAGGTAGGCTTTTCTGTACCTCAGGTACGTCTGGTTGAAGGCGTACTGCTTCGCGGTTGCGTTGTCGTACCCCATATGGATGCCCTTTATGTAGTAGTTGGCGGCGAATATGTTGGCGACCATGCCCGACACTTCAGAGACCGTCAGCGTCCTGTACTTGCAGTCACCTATGTACAGCTGGGGATTGTCCTTGCAGTTGGTCACCGAGGGATCGCCCATCACGATGGTGAAATACTCGTAAACGCTCCTGAGGGTCAAGTTGAGGTCGACCTCCGGGCTGCCGGTTATGTAGCTTTCGAGGGTAACGTTGAATATCTTTGAGCCTTCCGGAGGCCTGGTTCCGCTTTCAATGAGTCTCTTGTATTCCTCCGCAGTCAGGGTATAGAACTGCGCGGAGGGTGTGTATATCACAACGTATTCTTCGGAGCCTTTTGGGGTTCCGGGCTTGAGCACGTTCCCGAAACTGTGGTATGAGTAAAGGACGTAGCTGATTGGAGCAACAAACACGATGAGAACTATGAGAATCACTGCGAGTTTCCTTTTATTCAAGGCCAAAACCCCCAGAAGAGAGAATTAAAAGGAAGGAAAAGGCCTTCAGAGGCCAGCGAGGTACTCCATAAGGGCCTCGGCGGCAACCTTGGTCTCGTTCCTGGTGGCACCGGCGACGATGACGACGTCGTAGCCGCCAAGGGCGTCCTGGATGTACTCGATCTCACCTGGGCTGTTGTACCAGTCGACCTGGCTGATGTTCTGCTCGACGAGGTACTTGGTGAGGCTGTTGGCGACCGGACCGCCAACGAGGATGAGGTTGGCTCCCGGGTCCTCCATGCTGACCTCGTAGTCCATGACGGTTATCGGCTCGCTGACCGGCTTGATGGTTATCTGCTCAGCGGTGGCGTGGATCTCGCTGACGACGTAGTCGCTGTCGAGGACGTCGTCGCCGACCTTGAGCTCCTTCTCGTCCACCTTGCCCTCCTTCTCCTTGAGGCAGAGGTAGGCGTAGGCAACGACGAAGTCCTTGTCCTCTTTCTTGCCGTCGCCGTTGATGTCGTAGTCAACGGCCTTCTCGTTGAGGGTCTTCATCTCGAACCTGTACTTGAGGTCGTAGGTGCCGAAAACGTCGACCGGGTTGCCCTCGAGCTTGTCGAGGTTGGTGAGGGTGACGTTCTTGATGTAGGTGCCGTCGGTCTCGATGGTCATCTTCCACTTCTTGCCGTCGTAGGTGATGGTGTCACCGCTGCTGTAGTCCTTGACATCAACCTGGGCGTCGATGCTGGCTATGAGGTGGCCGTCGATACCGACGAAGGTGTCCTTGAGGGTGAGTATGACGGCACCGTCGCCGAAGACGTCGACCGGGTTGTCCTTCTCAAGGATGATCTGGTCGCTCTCCTTGCCAGTAACGGAGTTCTTGACAACGGCAAGGGCCCTCTGGTCGATAATGCTTATGTCGAGGACGGTGACTATCCAGTCGGTGCCCTCGATGGCCTGCGGCTGGCCGACCTGGTACCACTCGGTCGGCTTGTCGAGACCGGCGGTGAAAGTGTCGTCGCCGACGCTGAGGACGTAGTAGGTCTGGCCGAAAACGGTGAAGGTCTCGCCAGCCTTAACACCTTCCTTGTAAATGGTTCCACCGCTTCCGTCGTTGGCGTCACCGATGTACCAGCTGGTGACGGTCTCGTAGGCGGCTGGAACGCCCCACTCGGGGTAGGCGTCCCTGACCTTCTTGCTCTCGGTGACAGTGAAGTTGTAGAGGACGTAGTCAACGAAGACGGTGACGTTGCCCGGAGTTATGACGATGTCAGCGTCCTTGGGCGGCCTGGTCTTGTCCCAGTTGCTCGGGTCCTTGGACTTGAGCTCGATGTTGCTGAAGGTTATGTCCCAGTCAATAAGCTGCTCTTTGCCGATCTTGTCCTTGTCCTCGATCTCGGTGGTGACAGTGAACCAGCTCTTCCAGTCACTGTAGGCAACGTTGTAGCCGCCGGCACCGTTCCACCAGTAGTCGCCCGGAAGCTCGTTGTACTTGGTGGCCCAGGCGGTCTGGTTCCTTATGGTGTCGTTGTAGTAGGCGTAGATGGTCCAGCTGTCAACGGTCTCGGGCGGGTACTCGGCCTTGATCTTGACGTAGTCGCCCTGGACGTCAACCTGCTCCTTGGTGTAGAGAAGGCTTCCAAGGGCAACGGCTATGTCAGCGGCACTGGCAACATCCATAGCGGCAGCAGTGCTTCCAACGACGATTTTAACGTTCGGGGTTCCATCGGCGTTAACGAAGAAGTCCTTCGGTATGTTCGGAACGGTCGGCTGAGCGCTGGCAAAGCCCATAGTGGCTCCAACCATTGCGGCACCAACTGCGAGCGCCGCGATCTTCTTAACTTTCATCTCCCAACACCTCCTTGGCTTTGGGGCTTACGCCCTGGGATGGTCTAACATGTGTTGTCAATGACTTCTACCCGGTTAGGGTATATATACTTTTCGCTTTCAGACCCTTTCTCCGCTTAAAAGAAGCTCGCTCATTGCCGTAAAAATGAAAGGGAGCTTAATTAAATGCCTATAGGCCTTTCGCCTTTTGCCGATAATATCACGGGTTCAGCTTGAACTCGGTGTTCTTCTTTTCCATTATCTGCCTCTTCATGGGCCTTGTGACCAGCTCGTTCACGAAGCCACCGAGATCAGTGAGGGTGTTCTGGAGCTCGTTGGCGGTTATGTCGACTATTTCCGGCTCGATTATTGAAATCGCAACCGGGGCGTACTTTCCTGTAAGCTGGAAGAGTGTGTCAATAGTTGAGAGGAGCTCCGCCGCGAGGAGCCCCTTGAACTTCCCGTCCTGGGTTTCGCCCTGAACGACGAGCTTGTTTATCCTGCACCCCTCGAGAGAGAGCGCCTTGGCCATGGTCTCCTTGATGCCCTCCTCGTTCTCCCCGAACACCTCTATGACGAAGCGGTAGAGGACGTTCCTGTCTCCCACTATCAGCTCCTCAATCTCCTCCCTTTCGTAGCCGATTCTTGGAACGGGGACGTCGTCGAGCTTGGGATAGACGGCCAAACCGCCGAACTGCTGCATGAGCTTGCCCATGAAGAGTGAAACCTCTCCAAGGATTTTCATGAGCTCCTTGGACTCAATCTCCAGCTTTCCGGGCCGGAGAACCTCAACGATGGCGGGGGAGTATTTGAGGGTCAGGCGGACTATGTTGGCGAGATCCCCTGAAATCTGGGCCTCTATGATTCCGGAGTACTTGAGGATATCCTCATCCTCGTTTTCGAGCACGTCCTCGACCCGGACGTACTTTACGTTAACGTTCCTCTCGTTCTCCAGGCTCTCTGCAGTCTCCCTTATAGCGCTTTCTAAAACTTTCTTGTCGTTGCCAAGGCCTTCGATGTAGAAAATAACCTCGATTTCCTCCAATTTCACCACCACATCCCATTATATCGCTTTTTTGTGTAGGTCCCGACGATGGGAATGGGTTCGCCACAGTATTTGCATTTCCCGTCCTCGATGTTGTACTCGTTTATCGTGAATCCCCACCTGACTATTAAAGGTTTGCCGCACCTCGGGCAGTACGTGTTCTCGCCCTCGTGGCCCGGGACGTTGCCAACGTAGACGAACTTTAGGCCCTCTTCCTTTGCAACGCGGTAGGTCATCTCGACGGTCTCGAGCGGTGTCGGGGGCAGGTGGCTGAGCTTGTAGTGCGGGAAAAAGCGCGAGAAGTGCACCGGCGTGTCGTCGCCGAGGTTTTCCACCACCCAGCGGGCGAAGGTCCTGATTTCCTCCTCCCCATCGTTGAGCGTCGGAATTATGAGGTATGTCAGCTCGACGTGGATTCCGTATTCCTTCTTCGCTATAAGTGCAGTCCTCCTGCTCGGCTCGCCGCTCGGGACGCTCGCTATCTTCATGTAGAACTCATCGCTGAAGGCCTTGATGTCGATGTTCATCGCGTCGATGTAGGGCGCGAGCTCCCTGAAGGGCTCCTCGTTGATGTAGCCGTTGGTTATCATGAGGTTGTATATTCCCTCCTTCCGAGCGAGCTTCGCTGTTTCGAGCACGAACTCGTACCAGATCACCGGCTCGTTGTAGGTGTAGGCTATGCTCTCGCAGCCATAGCGCTTCGCTATGGCAACGACCATCTCCGGGCTCATCTCGTGGAGGTAGGGGAAGTTTTCATCCGATTGACTTATCTCCCAGTTCTGGCAGTGCTTGCAGTGCATGTTGCAGCCGACCGTGCTTATCGAGAGGGCACAGGAACCGGGCCAGAAGTGAAAGAGGGGCTTCTTCTCCACCGGATCCGCCCCGATGGCCGAGACCCTGCCGTAGTTAAGCGTGTAGAGCTTCCCACCAATGTTCTTTCTCACCCTGCAGGAGCCGCGCTGGCCCTCGTTTATTATGCAGTTGAGGGGGCACAGTCTGCACCTAACCCTTCCATCCCCGAGCGGCTCCCAGTACATGGCCTCGCGCATGCTTCTCACCGAATTGTAATAGGTTCACTCCCGTTTAAGTTTTTGGTACCTTTCGTAGTACTCACGCATCGTCAGGAACTTTGCGCCCTGCAACCTGTAGTGGTCTATAAGCATCCCTAAGAGCTCAACGGCCTTATCACCGGTGTTGAACCTGCAGTCCCACCGTATCTTTTCCCTCTGCATGGGAACGAACTCCCAGGGGTGGGCAAAGTAAACCTTTGGTTCTTTGAGGCGCGAGTGAATTATCTTCTGAAACCTCCAGGGGAGCCTTATTACGGAGCTCGTCGTCGAGGCGGGCACCTCGAGCACTCCGCCGAAGAACTTCACACCCTCCCTGTAACCTTTGTAGGTTGCCTTGGACGAGTCCACAAGAATTCCGTTCCTCTCCAGTATATCATAATAGTAGTTAGGGAACTGCAAATTGGGCGCGCGGAACGAGACGACATCGCCGAACTCCCTCAGGACTTCGAGGGATTTCTCTATGGCCTTCCTCCCTTCGTCCCTGCTCAGCTTGTCGAGCCTCTCGTGGTTGTAGTTGTGACTTCCGAGCTCGTGTCCCTCGTCAATGACACGCTTCACCAGTTCTGGAAAGCGCTTCGCCATCTCCGCCGTGAAGAAGAACGTTGCCCGCACTTTTTTCTCCGCCATCAAATCCAGCAGCTTCGGAAGTCCCTCCTCCATTCCCCTCGTCGTCGTCAGGTACGGCGGGCAGTCGTGTTCGACGTCAAACGTTATTGAAACGAGCATCATCCCAGCCTCCTCATCGCCTTGTACAGCAGGTACAGCCTGTCCACTTCCGAACCCGCTTCAATCGTCATCCTGTAAACCCGGAGGAGTCTCCTGAGCATGACTTCCCAGGAGAAATCCCTCCTTGCCCTCTCCCTGGCGGCCACCCCCATCTTCACAAGGAGTTCCGGTTCCTCGAAAACCCTGGCTAGGTTGTCCGCCATTCCCTCCTCACTCACGGCTAGCAGGCCCGTGATGCCGTGAACCACCATGTCCGACAGGCCGCTCTCGTTCCGTCCTATTACGGGGTTTCCCGTGGCCATCGCCTCAAGTCCCACGACGGGAAACGCCTCGAGGATGCCGGGCATGAGAACCAGGTCCGCCGCCCAGTACAGCGGGAGAAGCCTTCCCCTCTCCATGAAGTCGTACAGCTCTGTTATCTCTCCGATGCCGGTTTCCTGAAGGTTTCTCTCCAGCACCGGGCGCATGGGCCCGTTGCCAACCATTATGAGCTTCACCTTGCTTTTCGGGATTCCGCTCCGCTTCAGTGCCTCCTTCACCATCACCGGTATCCTGTGGGCCTGCTTGCGCTCGGTCATCCTTCCGAGGTAGAGCATGACTATCTCGTCCCTCACCCCTATGTCCCTTCTGGCCTTCTCCCTCTCCTCCGGTTCTGGGGGACGCCATTTCCTGACGTCTATCCCGTTGGGAACCACGACGACGGGACGCCCGTTGAGCTTATTCCCCAGCAGGTTCCTGGTGTCCTCGGCGACGGGTGTGCTGACGGCCACGAAGGTGTCTATCCGCTTGAGGTGGTGTCTGATGAACGGGCCGATCAGGAAATCCAGGGAGGGCCTGCCGTAGAAGGAGTGGTTGGTGGCGACCACCGGGACGTTCCGAATTCCCCTCGATATCTTTGACACGGCAACGGCCAGGGGCGAG
>JAMOTW010000103.1 GCA_027062125.1 Thermococcus sp. | reverse complement strand
CGAGATAAAGCTGATCCTCGTCCCATCGGACATAAGGATTGCCAAGTGATTTCGCTTTTCTTCTCCCATGAATTTATAAGGGGAGCTCGGTTCCATTCTTCGGTGGTGCGAGATGACCGAGAAGCGCGAGAAGGAGCCGAAGCCGGAAGACGTCCAGGTCATACCCCTCGGTGACTGCCCGATATGCGGTGGGAAGGGCACTTTGAAGGCCATCCAGTACGTTCACGACATCCCCTACTTCGGAAAGGTCATGGAGAGCACGATAATCTGCGAGAAGTGCGGTTATAGAAACGCGGACGTCATGATACTCGAGGACAGGCCGCCGAAGCTCTACACGGTCAGGGTCGAGGAGGAGAAGGACCTCTTCACGAGGGTCGTGAGGAGCAAGAGCGGAACCATCGAGCTGGACGAGATAGGGGTCAAGATAGAGCCCGGGCCCGCTGCGGAGGGCTTCGTCACCAACGTTGAAGGCGTCCTTGAGAGGGTTCGCGAGACCCTTCTGATGGCGAAGCATTTCAAGGAGCAGGAGGGCGACGAGGAGGCGGTTAAGAGGGCCGACGAGATAATCGAGTACATTCGGGAGGTCAAGGAGGGCAAAAAGCCCATCACCGTCAGGATAATGGATCCCCTCGGCAACAGCGCGCTGATAGGCGAGAAGGTCAAGAGCAGGCTCCTAACGCAGGAGGAGATAGACTCCCTCAGCCTCGGCCCCTACGTGAAGGTCAACCCTGAGGAGCTTGAAGCGGGGGGAGGCCCCAAGAGGGCGGAGGAAGAATCCGGGAACTCTTCTGGAAAGAAGCCCGCGGAAGAGAAAACCGGTTAGAGGTAGACGATCTCCCTCGTCAGGAGGTCCTCTATCAGTTTCTTTACCCACTCCTTTCTCGTCCTCCTCGAGAGGTGGATTATTCCCTCGACATGTACACCGTAGCGCTCCCTGAGCTCTTCCCTGCTCACGGGCTCCTTGAAGAGGAAGGGCCTCTCGATGGTAAAGGCGTAGCCGTAGTCCTTTATGTACTCCCCCAGCCACTTCTTCCCGTTCTCGCCGTGGACGAGGCTTAAACCGCTCGTCTCCTTCGTCATCTCCCAGAGGGTATCGAGGTCTGCCCTTATTACCTCCCCGACCTCGAAGCCTCCGGCTATAGTTCCCCTCTTCGTCAGCGTCTGCTCCTCGTGGAGGCCGAGCCTTCTGAGAGTATCGCGAAGCTCGTAGGGGTTGCCCCTCGCGACGTAGAGGAACACCAAGTCTCCTTCGTCGAAGGCCTTCCTCTTCCTGACCTCGACCGTTTTGAGGCCTCTGAATATCAGCTCGGCGTAAACCTGATGGAGCGCTACCACGTGTTCCATGCTTTCACCTGGCGAACCCTCGAAGAAGGTTTAAAAAGAGTTTTGGGTGAAATCGTGTTGATGAGCAAACTACAAAAAATCACCTTAAGAAACGAACGTCTCTGGAAGTTTGGTCTGTCCTACCTTGTCCTCTCACTCCTTCTCCTCGCGGTTGGATTAATTGAGAGATGGCAAGTCCTACCGCTGATGAACGTTTTTGTAGCCCTCGGTTTTCTCGCCCTTGCAAACCGCTTTCGTGCCCTCAAGATAGAGTGCAATGGAAAAACGCTCCTCCTCGTTCCGGATTACGCGACGTCCACTATTATCCTCAAGGATGCGCGGGGAAAGGTTCTTGTAAGGGACTTCCTCCCCCTCTTCGAGGAGAAAAGGATCGAAACTCCATGCGGAACACTGGAAATCCGTGTGATTAGACATCGCTTTGGCAAAGTGGAGCTCAGGATAAAGATGGGTAAGAATGAAATCACCCTGCCTTGAGTTTCAGCGAGGCCTTCATGATGTCGCTCACGACACCACTCACGGTCTCCTTGGGCCCGGCGCCGGCCCCTTTGACGACCATCTTTCCAAGGAGGTCGGTCCATATAACGGCGGCGTTCTCGTGGCTCTCAACTGCGAGGGGACTCCCCAACGGCACTTCCATCGGCCTGACGGTTACCTCTCCCCTCTCCACCGTCGCGATGAGTCTGATGGTCTTTCCCTTGGCCCGGGCCCTCTGAACCTCTCCCCTGGTTATCTCGGCTATGCCCTTCACATTGACCTCGTTGAAGGTTATCGGCTCAAAGGCGACGCAGTGGAGAATGGTGGCCTTGTAGCCGGCGTCTATTCCAAGGATGTCCCCGCTCGGGTCCCTCTCGGCTATTCCTAACTTCTGAGCCTGTCTCAGTGCCCCCTCGAACTCGAGTCCCATCTCCATCCTGCTCAGTATGAAGGTTGTTGTCGCGTTCAGCACCACCTCGATCCTCTCTACTGTGTCGCCGAGCAGGTTCTCGCGCAGGAGGCCGATGATTGGTGTTCCTGCCATAACCGTCGCCTCGAAGAGGTAGGGGATGCCCCTCTTCTCCGCCTCACCCATGAGCTCCGCGTAGTGGAAGGCTAAAGGCGGCTTGTTGCTCGTGACAATGGCCCGGCCCTCCCTAAGTGCGGTCAGATGCCATGAATGGGCGTTCCTGTCGTTGGTCACGTCCACGATCACATCGGCGTCTATTTCCCTCACGGCCTCCTCTGGAGTGAAATTGTAAACTTCGTAGTCGTTCGTCCAGGAGGAGAGCCTTCCAAAGGTCTCCTTGATGAGAAGGGCTCCCCTGAGGTCTATCCCCTCCGGCAACCAGACGACCCCGCTGGTGTCGGCAATGCTCACGACCTTCAGGCTGACTCCGTACCTCTCGCGGAAGAGCCTTCCCTTCTCAACGAGAACCCTCGCCACAGCACGTCCGACGTTTCCAAAACCGAAGAGGGAAACTTTAACCTCCCTCACCAGTACCACCGCTAAGAAGGGGAGAAGAGGGGTTTAAAAACGCTCACTTGTTGAGGATGACCTTTATGATGTCCATGTCCCTGACGATGCCGACGAGCTCGCCCTCACCCCTGATGACGGGCAGCTGCTCGATGTGGTACTGCACCATCTTCTGGGCGACGTCGTAGATGCTCATGTGCGGCGTGGCAACGACCAGCTCGCGGTTCATTATCTTCTCGACGGGCTTCTTCGGAAGCTGGAGCTCGGCCTTCTCAAAGAGGAGCGTCGGGTTGCTCTCAAGTATCCAGTCCTCCTCGCTCGAGGCGGCCAGGGCGGTCTGCTTCATGACGCGTATGACCTCGCTGTCCTTGAGGATGTCTGTCTCGTCCACCATTCCAACGAGGTTGCCGTCGTCGTCTATAACTGGAATGGCCATCGCGTTGCAGAGGAGGAGCGCCTTGAGGGCTGCCTTGAGGGGCGTTCCATGCCAGACGACGCCAACGTTCTTCTGGTAGTACTTTTCGATGGGTATGTCCTTCAGCTTCTCGTTCTTCGCCAGGTAGCGCCTCACAATGTCCCCAACGGTGAGTATGCCGAGAACGCGGTTTTCCTCGTCGACGACGACAACGCGCCTGTAGTCCATCTCGAGCATGGCCCTGACGGCTTTCTTGAGGTCATCGTTTGGCCTCACGGTGGGGACGTCCCTCTTGACGAGCATGGCGAGCTGATCCTCGTCGGGGTGAAGGAGAACCCTCTTTATGCTTATGATGCCCGCCAGGGCTTTGGTGTTCTTGTTGATAACCGGGAATGACCTAACTTTGTGCTTTCTGAAAAGTTCGAGGACGTACTCCCTCGTGCCCGGGAGCTCTATGACCACTGGATCCTTAGTCATCAGAGTCTTCACACGCATTTTCTTCACCACCGCTTTAAGTTAAAGCGTCCTTCTCCTATTTTAAGCTTTTCATTTGAAATTTGACAAAAAGGTAAAAGGGATCAGCCGAGAACGGCCAGGAAGACTCCCGCGGCCACGGCGGTTCCTATGACACCCGCAACGTTCGGACCCATCGCGTGCATCAGTATGAAGTTTCCGGGGTCTTCCTCGCTCGCCATCCTCTGAACAACGCGAGCGCTCATTGGGACGGCCGAAACTCCAGCTGCGCCTATCATCGGGTTGATCCTGCCGCCGCTGAGGTGCTTCATGAGCTTTCCGAAGAGGACTCCTCCGGCTGTGGCGCTGGCGAAGGCGACCACTCCGAGCCCGAGTATCATTATGGTCTCCTGGGTGAGGAAGCTCTCCGCCCTCATGGTCGAACCGACGCCGAGGCCGAGGAAGATTGTGACGATGTTCATGAGCTCCTCCTGTGCCGCCTTGCTCAGCCTCTCGACGACGCCGCTCTCCCTGAAGAGGTTGCCTATCATGAGCATTCCGACGAGGGGAGCCGCGCTCGGGACGAGGAGGCCGATGACGATCATGCTGACTATCGGGAAGATTATCTTCTCCCTCTTGGAGACTGGCCTGAGCTGCTCCATCCTGATTTTTCTCTCCTCCGGGCTGGTGAGGGCCCTGATTATTGGTGGCTGAATGAGCGGGACGAGGCTCATGTAGCTGTAGGCAGCTACCGCCGTCGCTCCCAGTATCTCCGGGGCCAGCTTCGTCGTCAGGTAGATGGTCGTCGGACCGTCGGCACCGCCGATGATTCCTATGCTCGCCGCCTGGTGGAGGTTGAAGCCGAGCGCTAAGGCCGTGAGCATCGCTATGAACACACCTATCTGCGCCGCCGCACCCATGAGCGCCGTCTTCGGGTCGGCTATCATCGGCCCGAAGTCCGTCATTGCTCCGAGGCCGAAGAATATCAGGAGCGGCACTATCTCGGTCCTGATGAGCGTGTAGTAGATTATGTCAAAGATACCCGGAGGGCCGTACTGCTGGTTGAGGTAGCTCAGCGTTGCGAAGATGTTGTCGGCTATGTGCTCTGGCAGGTTCGGGGCTATGGGCCAGTTGGCCAGGTGGCCCAGCGGTATGTTGACGAGCACCGCGCTTATCCCTATCGGGAGCAATAGGAGGGGCTCCATCTCGTACCTGATGGCCAGGTAGACGAGGGCCAGCCCAACCATTATCATGACGATGTTGCCCCACGTCAGGTTTAGCAGGCCCATTCCCTGAAAGAACGCTATTATCTGCTCTACGATCCCTGTCATGGCCCCTCACCCGAGTTCTATGAGTGCTTGTCCGGTGTCGACGGTGTCGCCTTCTTTGACGAGTATCTTCTTGACCACGCCATCCTTTGGCGCTGGAATTTCGTTCTCCATCTTCATTGCCTCGAGGATTAAGAGTCCCTGGCCAGTCTTAACCTGCTCGCCCTCCTTGACAAGGATTCTCAGAATCTTACCCGGCATTGGGGCCGTCACAACACCCTCCCCAGCTGGAGCGGGAGTTGGCGCTGCCGGTGCAACTGGGGCTGGAGCCGGCGCAGGAGCGGCCGCGGGGGCTGGAGCGCTCGGGGCACTCGGGGCGCTCGCGGCAGGAACCGCGCTCAGAGCACCCACGTCTATCCCGAGCCCCTTGGCCTCAACGGTGTACTCCTTGTCCTCGAAGCTTACCTTGAACTTCCCTCCGGGGAGCTCCTCAACCTCGACCTCGTATTCCACACCATCAACGATGACCTTGACCTTGGCCATTTTCACCACTTCCCCATCTCGTAGTTGAAGTCCTCAACTTCCTCCATCTGACTCTGGACGCCGTATAGGCGCCATGCATCGGAAACCTTCCTCTTAAACGGCAGGGGCCTGAGCTGTGAAGCCTTCTCGGCGGTGTAAGCTAGGACCGCCGCGGTTATGACCGCGAGATCCCTCGGCGGTATGGCCGGCTTCTCCTCCTTGACCTCAGCCGCGGAGGTGGGTGCTGGAGCCGGTGTCGAGGCGGCCTTGGCCTCCTTCTCCACCATCCTCCTCTCCGCCCAGCCGACGGCGTAGAGGACAACCGCGAGTATCGCCAGCACCATGAAGACTATGGTAACGCCCAGCACTGTTAAGTTAAGCCCCCCCATGAACTCGGCCATCGTGGTCATGCTAACACCTCACAGCGGTATGTTGCCGTGCTTCTTCGGCGGGAGCTTGACGCGCTTGCTCTCGAGGGCCTCGAGCGACATGATTATCTTCGCCCTGGTCTCGGCTGGATCGATGACGTCGTCGATGTAGCCGCGCGAGGCGGCGACGTACGGGTTGGCGAACTTCTCCCTGTACTCGGCTATCTTCTGCTGCCTCACTTCCTCCGGGTTCTCGGCGGCGGCAATCTCCTTCCTGAAGATGATGTTGGCCGCTCCCTCCGGACCCATGACCGCTATCTCCGCTGTGGGCCACGCGAACACGAAGTCGGCACCGAGGTGCTTGCTTCCCATCGCGAGGTAGGCCCCACCGTAGGCCTTCCTGAGGATGACGGTTACCATCGGGACTGTCGCTTCCGCGTAGGCGTAGAGGACCTTCGCACCGTGCCTGATGATTCCACCGTACTCCTGCTGGGTTCCGGGCAGGTATCCAGGAACGTCGACGAGCGTAACTATCGGGATGTTGAAGGCGTCGCAGGTTCTAACGAACCTGGCAATCTTGTCGGAGCTGTCTATGTCGAGAACGCCGGCGAAGTGTATCGGGTTGTTGGCGACTATACCGACGGTCTGCCCGTTCATCCTTCCGAATCCAACGACCGCGTTCGGGGCGAAGTACGGGAGTATTTCAAGGAAGTCCGGGTTGCCGTTCTCGTCCCTGTCCACTATCTCGTAGATGACCTGCCTCACGTCGTAGCCCTTGTTCGGGTCGTCCGGGACTATGGAGTAGAGGTTCTCGGTCTTCCTGAAGGGCAGGTCGTTCGTCTTGACGCGCGGCGGCTTCTCCATGTTGTTGGAGGGCAGGTAACCCACGAGACGCCTTATGAGGGCCAGGACCTCCTCGTCGCTCTTACCGACCAGGTGGGCCTGTCCGGCGCGCTGGGCGTGAACCATTGCACCACCGAGTTGAATTGGTGTAACCTCGACACCGGTGACGGCCTTAACGACCTGCGGGCCGGTGATGAACATGAAGCTCGCCGGGTTGTCGACCATGAGGATGAAGTCTCCTATCGCCGGGCTGTAAACGGCTCCACCGGCGCAGGGACC
>JAMOTW010000102.1 GCA_027062125.1 Thermococcus sp. | reverse complement strand
AAAGGCTTTTGTTGGATGGTGGAATGGAAAGAAAGGAGAATAGGACTCAGGCCTCGTGCTTGTAGATGGTGTAGGTCATCGGGTCATCGTAGACCTCCTGCGGGGCGACTGAGTAGAAGTAGGTCCAGTCGAAGGCGCCGTCGTTGGCGTCGAGGTTTATCTGGTAGTTGCTGGCCACGAGGTAGGCCGCCCAGACGAGCTGGGAGCAGTAGTACTTGTCATCGTAGACCTTTGGCTTGCCGATGTAGTTGTAGTTGTAGGGCTTGCCGAGCTGGGCGTAGGCGAACTGGATGGCCTTCTGCCTGACGTCGTCGGTGGTCCTGACCCTCTGGAGGGCAACGACGTCGTACCTGCTGAGGAACTCCTTGAGCGGGCTTATGATGATGCCCTTACCGATCTTGGCCTCGATGACCATCCAGTCGTCGATGGTGTCGTTGTACCAGGCGACCATGGCGACGTGTATCCAGTATCCGGGTATGATGGCGTTGAAGAGGTCCGGGCTGTGGCCGTAGACGAGGTCTCCCGGCCTGACGTCGGTCGGGTAGGGGTGCTGGTAGGTCCTGGTGTCCCAGATGTAGTTCAGAAGGTCGCCGGCGCTGGCCGCGGGAACGGTGGCGCCGAGAAGAAGGAAGACCACTGCTATTATTCCGAGCTTCTTCATTTCATCACCTCCTGATTGGTGCGGAATAGAAGTTGGATTCCAGCTTAATAAATTTTATTCTCGTACGTTGTCCGCCGTAGGAGCGGTCCCCGTGGTTTTTCACTACTTTGTGAGAAAATACCTTGTGTCACTGTTTCAAAAGAGGAAATGAGAATGGGGGCTCAGACCGAGTGGTAGTATATCACGTAGGTGTCGCCGTCGTCGTAAATCTCCTGTGGGGCGACCCCGTTGGCGTAGGTCCAGCTCCAGCCGGGGTTGGCGTCGATGTCCGGGCCGCCCGCCGCGATGTAAGCCGCCCACACGAGCTCTGAGCAGTAGTAGCTGTCGCCGTAGACCTGTTTGGTCCACCAGCCCCAGTCGTAGGGCTTTCCGAGCTGGTAGTAGGCGAAGTAGACCGCGTTGTATCTCACGGAGTCGCTGGTGGCGACGCGGAGAACCGCGACGGTATCGTACCTCCTGAGGAAGTCCGAAAGGGGAACCATTCTAATGCCCGATTCCCAGGCCTCTATGACGACCCACTCGCCGTAATAGCTGTCGTAGTAGGCTATCATCCCCGTGTGCGTCCAGTAGCCGGGTATGAACTTGTCGCTGTTGGGGTTGTGACCGATAACGATGTCGCCGGGGGCGACGTCCCACGGGTAGGGGTGCCAGTAGTTCGCGTCCCCCTTGCTGCTCGAAGCCGCCACAGGGTTCAGCATCGCCGCCAGAACCAGCAGTCCTACTATTGCAGCAACCCTCTTCATTTGGAGCACCTCCAAGGCATTGCATAAAATATGGTACCTCAATGTCTAATAAAGGTTTTGGTTGCACGTTTATGGAATGTAATGTATTTTCATGTCCATCAAAACCCTGTACACATCCGGGGATCGATGGGAATTTAAAGGGTTGCGCCAACTCCCACCGGTGGGTTCAATGCACGAAGTTTCGAGCCGCGAGATACTGGAAAAGTTGCGCGAGATGAACGCTAAGAGGGTGCTCATTCAGACGCCCGAGGGACTCAAGCGGGAGGCCCAGTCCCTGGCCGATTTCCTTGAGGAGAACGGGGTGGATGCGATAATAAGCGGGGACATAAACTACGGCGCCTGCGACCCCGCCGATACTGAGGCGAAGAGGCTCGGCTGCGACGCGCTCATCCACCTCGGCCACAGCTACATGACGCTCCACCTTGAGGTTCCGACGATATTTGTCCCGGCCTTTGCGAAGGTCGACGTCGTTCCGGCTCTCGAGAGGAACATCGACGAAATCAGAAAGCTCGGGGGGAGGATTGCCCTCGTCACGACGGCCCAGCACATCCACCAGCTCGGGAGGGCGAAGGCTTTCCTGGAGGAGAACGGCTTCGAGGTTCTCGTAGGGAGGGGCGACTCCCGCGTTTCCTGGCCCGGACAGGTTCTGGGATGCAACTTCTCGGCCGCAAAAACCGACGCCGACGGGGTGCTCTTCATAGGCGCCGGCTACTTCCACCCTGTGGGCATCGCTATGGCGGTAAAGAAACCGACCCTCGCGGTCAATCCCTACTCGGGCGACGCCATCTGGATGGATAGGGAGGCCGAAAGGCTCGTAAGGAAGCGCTGGGCGCAGATAGCGAATGCTATGGACGCGGAGCGCTTTGGGGTCATCACGAGCACCAAGAAGGGCCAGCTTCGCTTGGCTGAGGCGAAGCGCATCGTCAGACTCCTCCGGGAGCACGGGAAATACGCGAGGCTCATAGCCATGAACCACATTAACTATCCGGCTCTGGAAGGCTTCGAGTTCGACGCCTACGTCGTCGTCGCCTGTCCGAGGGTTCCGATAGACGACTACGAGAACTGGAGGAAGCCGGTGCTTACACCGAGGGAGGTCGAGATACTCCTGGGCCTGCGCGATGAGTACGAGTTCGACGAGATACTCGGTGTTGAGAGGGAGGTGGACGAGCCGCTTGGAATAGCGCTCCACGGTGGTTGATGTGAAGAAAAAACACCTCGCTATGGCCCTCTCCCGCCTTAAGGGCTTTCCGAATCCCAAACCCGAGCTTGAGCAGTACAGGACGCCGGGAAACGTTGCGGCCGAGCTCCTGTGGTTGGCCCATTCCCTCGGGGATATTGAGGGGAAGGTCATAGCCGACCTCGGCGCCGGGACGGGCGTTCTCTCGATAGGGGCCTGTCTCCTTGGGGCGGAGAAGGTTTACGCGGTTGAGATAGACGAGAACGCCCTCAAAACCGCGAGGGAGAATGCCCGCTCCCTCAGCATCGACTGCATCGAGTTCATAAACGCCGACGTTTCGGAGTTCTCTGGTAGGGTTGACACCGTTATCATGAACCCGCCCTTCGGGAGCCAGGTGAAGCACGCCGACAGGCCCTTCCTCATCAAAGCCTTCGAGGTGAGTGACGTCGTTTACTCCATCCACCTGGCTAAGCCCGAGGTGAGGACCTTCATTGAATCCTTTGTCAGAGACTTCGGTTTTTCGATAACACACAGAGTAACCCTTCCCTTTGAGATTCCGGCCCAGTTCTTCTTTCACAGGAAGAAACTGGAGCGCGTCCCCGTGGACGTTTACAGGTTCGAAAGGGTATGAATCGAAAACGATATATTGGATAAATTCCAGCTTATCAGTGGCTATAATGGGGGGCTGATGTATGGATCAAATTAGAGATGTATTAATGTCCTGGCGGGCAATGGATGTAATCGACCTTGCCCGGGAGGACAGGGACGCGGTCGTTGCAATACTCAACCTTCTTTGTGATGATGACGTTACTGTCCGCCTCCGTGCCCTATCCGCGATGAAGGAGATTCTATCGGGCTCGGACGAGGGCGTGAGGACGTTTGTACTGAACCACGGTTTTGAGTTGATAGTTAACTGTTTGACCGATGACGATTCGCGGGTTCCTCCGAGGGCGGCTGGCGTTCTTTCCGTTCTCCTCGAGGGCGTGGCTCTGGACGAGGGCCGTTTTGCGCTTCTCCTGGATGCTGTGGCTTCCAGGGCCCAGTGCGAGGACGTGCTGACGTGCATCTCCTTTATTGATCTCCTCAAGAAGGCGGAAATCCAGTCCCCCGGGGAGGGTATTTCCATGAAGATACGCTCCCTCGCCTCCTCGGGCTCTCTTTGGGCCCGGCTAATGGGCCTCAGGGTTCTAATCAACCTGGGGAGCCTTGATGGGTACTGGAAGTCCCTGCGGGATAGTATCGAGGCCCTGCTATCGACCGGCAATGACCTGCTCATTGAACTGGCCCTTGACCTTCTGGATGACTCCTTGGAGTTCCACGGGACCCCGGAAATGATGAAGGAGCTCGTTCGCTTTATTGCAATCCTAAAGGCCGCGGAAGTAAACGAGAACAGTGTATTCCTCCGTACCCGGATGGGGAGCGTCAGGAAGAAGCTTGAGGACGTCCTGTTATCGTACTACCGCTCCAGGCCCGTGGAAGCCGTTGAGGCCATTGGAGACCTCCTCCGCGAGGGCAGGAGCGAGGACGCTCTGGTTCTGATGTTCATTATCGGAAGAACTGACCTCCTGATCCGCGTGTGGAAGGAGAACGTAGAACCGGAGCTCATGGAACTTTTGAAGGCCTCCCAGACCGCCTGACCAACCCTCCGAAACCGATATATGCACCCCCTCCGAGGTTACCCCGGAGGTCGAAGATGCCGAGGTTAAAGCTCTCGGATAGACAGCTCTACGCCCTCATCGAGGCGGTCAAGCTCGGGGAGGAGGTCAAGCCCAGCCAGCAGGCCAAGAGGAAGGCCTTCGCGAAGTACAGGATCGAAGGCTGGGAGAACTCCAAGCTGACGGGGATTTTCTACTCGATCCAGCGGAGGCTCGGCCTCATCGACGAGGTCATCGAGGAGCTCGTTGGTGTCTCCCCGCTCATCCTAGACCCGTGGCTGAGGGCAACTTTGA
>JAMOTW010000101.1 GCA_027062125.1 Thermococcus sp. | reverse complement strand
GCGCTGGCGGTCATCCAGGTAACCCTCAGTGCGCTCTTCATGTACATATACCTCCGCTCTCTAGATACCTATTCAAATAGGGAGGAGCAGAAGGTTCTCCAGACACCGGCGAAGCTTGGACTCCGCGACCTTTTAAGCCTCAAGGGGCTCGGAATAGCTCTTTATTCTCTCCTCGTGCTCGTCTTTATAGTTGCGCCCCTCCTTGCTGTGGTCTACGACTCCCTTCTCTTCAACGGCCACCTCAGCCTTGAGAACTACAGGAGGGTCTTCTCACCTGAATACAACCCCATGTTCGGCATCTCGACGTTCGGGGCGGTTCGGAACTCAATCCTCTTTGGCTTCACGACGGTCGTGGTCTCGACGCTCATAGCACTCCCCCTCGCGTACCTCCTCAACCGCTGGGACTTCAAGGGCAAGAGACTCCTCGACGTCCTCGTCATGCTTCCCCTCGCCAGCTCCCCCGTTACGGTGGCCTTGGGGTACATCATGGTCTTCCAGTCTACGCCGCTCTACTACACGTTCTGGATTATCGCCATAGCGCACTCCATCATAGCGTACCCGTTTGTCTTCCGCTCCCTATCGACGGGGCTTGGCAAGATAAAGCGGAACCTCCGCGAGGCCGCGCTGGCGCTGGGGGCGAACGAGTGGAAGGCATTTGTGAAGGTTGAACTGCCCCTCGCCGTTGGTAGCCTAATAGTCGGGGCGATATTCGCCTTTGCGATGAGCATTGCCGAGCTCGGTGCGACCTACATGCTCGCTCCGCCAGAGTACACGACCATGAGCCTGGCTGTCTACAAGTTCATCGGGTCGAGGCAGTTCGGCAGTGCGTCCGCCCTCTCCGTAGTACTGATGGCGGTCTCAGTTATAGGATTCCTAATAATAGAAAAGGTCGGTGAGGACGTATGGTGAGTGTTGAATTAAGGGGCGTGAGCAAGCGCTGGGACAACTTCGAGCTTCAGGTTGATCTCTCAGCCCGGGACGGCGAGTTCCTGACGCTTCTCGGCCCGAGCGGGTGCGGAAAAACGACGACCCTCAGGATAATAGCAGGCCTCGAAAGGCCCGACTCTGGGAGGGTCCTCTTCGGCGGGAAGGACGTCACTGACCTTGAGCCCTACGAGAGGAACATCGGCATCGTCTTTCAGGACTACGCCCTCTTCCCGCACATGACAGTGTTCAAGAACGTCGCTTTCGGGCTGGAGATGAGGAAGTTGCCTAGGGCGGAGATAGAGCGGAAGGTCAGGTGGGCGCTTGAGCTCGTGGGTCTGGAAGGCTTTGAGAACCGTTATCCAGAGCAACTGAGCGGTGGACAGCAGCAGAGGGTGGCCCTTGCGAGGGCCCTCGTTGTGGAGCCAGAAGTTCTCCTCCTCGACGAGCCTCTCAGCAACCTCGACGCCAAGATAAGGGAGCGCCTCCGCTCGGAGATACGGCGCATTCAGAGGGAGCTCGGCATAACGACGATATACGTCACCCACGACCAGGAGGAGGCGATGGCGGTAAGCGACAGGATTGCCGTCATGAACATCGGCAGGGTTGAGCAGATAGGTGAGCCCCTGGAGCTCTACTACCACCCAAAGACGGATTTCGTGGCCCGGTTCCTTGGAATAAGCAACATACTGGAGCTTGAGGCAGATAACGGTGTGGCGAGGCTGGGAAACCTTGAATTCCAGGTTGGGGTTGATGGGAAGGTCAGGGTGTTCTTCAGGCCGGAGAGCGTCCTAGTGACTTCTGGCGGCGATGCCCGTGT
>JAMOTW010000100.1 GCA_027062125.1 Thermococcus sp. | reverse complement strand
CGGTTACCTCCTCATCCCGGAGGCAGGGGCCTACGTCTTCTTCCTCGGCAAGGTCAGGAACGAGAACCGGGGAATGCGCGTGGAGAAGCTGATTTACGAGGCCTACCCTGAGATGGCCGAGGCGGAGATGGAGCGCATAAGGCGGGAAGCCCTCGAAAGGTTCCCCATCATCGACATGCTGATATGGCACCGCTACGGCGAGCTGGACGTCGGGGAGGACACGATACTCATCATAGCCAGCGCGGGGCATAGAAAGGAGGCCTTTGAGGCCTGCTCCTGGGCGATAGACGAGGTCAAGAAGCGCGTCCCCGTCTGGAAGAGGGAAGTCACCGAGGAGGGCACCTTCTGGATCGAGGGTGACAGGCTGATTCCCGACGGGTGACCATCGATTTTCCATTTTTTGCAAACTCTCTTCAGTGGTATGTAAAATCGGAATAGAAAAAGTATATATACGTTTCTGCCCATTCCTCTTACGGTGGTGCCCCGATGGAGAAGGTCGCCTATGATACCGCTCAATCCTTTAGCATCGCTTTCTCACCCAACGTGGTCTCGGTCTCCAAGCCCCCCTGGAGCAACAGTCCCCACAGCGGGAAGCTCGAGAGGCTCATCCTCCAGCTCGGTTCCGGAAAGGGCAGGTTCTCAGAGGTGACTGGCATTCCGCGCTCGATAGGATGCATCGGCAACAACTCCTTCATACTCCGAAGGGAGCCAATGAGCGTTGAGCGCGTCAAGGAGCTGATAAGGGAGTTCCAGATCGTCGGCGGGAGGGAGCTCTGGCTGACCAACTACGACAGCCTCGACTACCTCCTTTCGATGGCGGCCTACGCCGTGGAAATCGGTGTTCCCGAAGTCTACGCTGTAGTCCTCCTCGATGACGTCGATAGAATAAGGCCTGTTGACGGGGTTCGCTTCATAGCGGAGCTTGAGTATTCACCAGAGAACGTTCAGAGGCTTGAGGCCCACAGCTGGCTCCACGGGGCTCTGGTGATGGTCAAGGGTTCGGACCTCCTCGATGAACTCGGGGGCCTCAAGACCACCTTCCCCGGGGAGATATACCTCGACGTCCTCTACCCCGGCTCGGCCAGAAGGCTTGACTTCAACGTCATAGAAATGAGGCGCGTCCTCAATCCGACTACCGAGAAGTACCACGACTGCCTCGCAGGAACGCTCGCGATAACGGCGGACGGCTACGCCCTGCCCTGTCCGCTCCTGAGGAACAACGTCGTCGCCGACGCCAAGGAGGTCGGCATAAAGGCTATTCTCAGGAAGAAGCGCCTCAAGGAGTTCTGGAGGATGACAAAGGACAGGATAGGGGCCTGCAGCACCTGTCCCTTCAGGTACATCTGCCATGACTGCAGGGCCCTCGAGTATCAGGCCACGGGGGAGATAGACGGGATGGAGTACTGCCCGATACTCCTCTAAAACTCGAGGATGGAGCGGTAGCCGCTCCCGTCTTCTTTAACCATTCTCTGGAATCTGGTCTTCGTGTTTCTGTCGTTCATCTCCTTGAAAATCGGGTCGAAGTACTCTATGAGAAGCTTCTCCACGTAGTTGCTGAACTCCAGAACCTTGCTCCCGAGGTCCTCCTTCGATGAGAAGAACCACTCGAGGAGGTAGCCATAACCCGGGAGGACGCCGACCGTTATCTCGTACTCCCTGAACCTGTTCAGAACCTCCTCGTCCAGGTGCTTCGTTAACCCCATGACGCCCCTGTCGTGGACGTTCATATCGATCAGCGCGTTGAATTCTATTATTATCTCATCTTCCCTGAGACGGTTCAGCATGTACCTGACGGTCGGCCTCGTCTTTCCGAGCTTTTTAGCGATTTGGGTTATCGGGGTTCTTGCGTCGTAGTTGAGGATGTCCAGAAGGATCGCGTAGTCGTAGCTCAGGTCCCACTCCCCAAAGTTGTCGTCACCGCTGTAGGGGTACGCCCTGACCTCGTAGTACTCGTAGTCTTCGGAGTACTTCGAGAGCATCTCCCCTATAAGCTCCTTCTGATCGTCGGGAACATAGAGCACGAGGGATAGGCCGTTCTTAAAGCCGAAGGAGGGGTTTGCGTAGCTGACGAACGGGTTGCGGGTAACCCTCCTCGCCACTTCCATGAGCCTGTCGGGGGGAACGCTGAGAAACGCGACGAAGCTTCGGATTCCCAACCTCTTAATGTCTATGTAGGCATTCACGGTAAGGTATTTCCCGTAGTACTTGTCGTACAGCCTCTTGAGCCTGTAGTACTCTATCCCCTCGCTCTCGGCTATCTTCCTGAGGCTCTCCAGGGGGTGCCGGTTCAGGATTTCAACGAGCAGTTCCAGCTCCTCCATAACTGGTTCCGGCATTTTACCTCACCATTTCACCAGGCGGGAAAAAGTTATATCATTTCGGATATTAAATCCTTCCGGTGGTGACCATGGTGAAGATAGAGGTTGTTGACATCGAAAAGCCCAAGGGTGTTGAGGTGATAATCGGACAGGGCAACTTCTCGATATTCACCGTCGACGACCTGGCGAAGACCCTCCTAACGACGGTTCCGGGCATAAAGTTCGGCGTGGCCATGAACGAGGCGAAGCCGCAGCTCACGCGCTTCACTGGCAACGACCCGGAGCTGGAAAAGCTCGCCGCAAAGAACGCCCTCAAGATTGGGGCGGGCCACGTCTTCGTCATCCTCATGAAGAACGCCTTCCCGATAAACGTCCTGAACGCGGTGAAGAACCACCCGGCGGTGGCGATGGTCTACGGGGCCAGCGAGAACCCCTTCCAGGTCATAGTGGCCGAGACGGAGCTCGGCAGGAGCGTTCTCGGTGTGGTGGACGGCAAGGCCGCCAACAGGATCGAGGACGATGAACTCAGGAGGGAGAGAAGGGAGCTCGTCGAGAAGATAGGCTACAAGTTCGACTGAGCGACAACCTTTTTACCCCTTTCCCGTCTCTTCTTCCGGTGGTTCCATGAGGCTCGCGTTCATCACTTCAAACCCCGGCAAGGTGGAAGAGGCCAAGAAGTACTTCGAACCCCTCGGCGTCGAGGTCTACCAGCTCCGCTTCGAGTACCCCGAGATACAGGCTGACACCCTCGAGGAGGTCGCAGAGTACGGCGTTAGGTGGCTCGCCGAGAGGATAGAAGGTCCCTTCTTCCTTGACGACTCAGGGCTATTCATCGATGCCCTCAACGGCTTTCCCGGCGTTTACTCGGCCTATGTCTACAGAACCCTTGGCATAGACGGAATCCTGAAGCTCATGGAGGGCGTTGAGGACAGGAGGGCCCACTTTAAGAGCGTGGTGGCATACTGGGACGGCGAGGTTCACTTCTTCACCGGGAGGGTTGATGGCGAGATAACCCACGAGCGGCGCGGGAGCGGCGGCTTCGGCTTCGACCCGGTTTTCAGGCCGTCAGGATTCGACCGGACTTTTGCCGAAATGACAACTGAGGAGAAGAACGAGATATCACACAGGGGAAGGGCTTTAAAAGCTTTCGCAGAGTGGCTAAAGGAAAACCTTAAATAAGCCCAACGTTCCAAATCCATCAGTTGCCGTTGAACAGGTGACGAAGGGGGTAGCCATGGTAAGCACTCTCGATAACACAGATATGCGCCTGTTGAAGGAACTTAAAGAGAACGCGAGGGAGAACATAGCCAGCCTGAGCAAGAAGCTCGGCATACCCCGAACCACCGTTCACTACCGCATCAAAAAGCTCGTTGAGGAAGGGGTTATAGAGAAGTTCACGGTCAAGCCCAACTACAAGAAGCTCAACCTCGGAACGACCGCCTTCATTCTAGCGCGCTACGACCCCGATTCCGGGCTCAACCAGAGGGAGGTCGCCGAGAGGATAGCGGCTCTTGAAGGGGTCTACGAGGTGCACATAATAGCCGGTGAATGGGACCTGCTCATAAAGGTCCGCGCCCCCAGCTCGGAGGAGGTCGGTCAGATAGTCGTCGACAAGCTCCGTGAGATAAAGGGCGTCGGCCAGACGGTGACGATGGTGTCTTTCGTCACCGTGAAAGAGGAGCTGTGAAGCCAGGGGCGATGATCGGCGTTCTCCTTTCTGATTTATGATGACGCGAGGTTTGGTGAGCCCTACATCACACAGCACTCGTAGATTATCTCGACTTCCCTCATCGTTTTTGCCCACTCGATGACCTTTCTGGGGGGATTAGTCAGCCTGTCAATACCCGCCAAAACCGCCCCCCTGTCGAACTCCAGCCTCCACCTCCCCAGGGGCCTCATACAGCCTATGCTCAGCTCCCCGTCGAAGCGCTCCCTTGCGTACCTAACCACCTCAAGGCTCTCCTCAACTGAAGGCTTTGGAACGTTTTCCATCTCGGTTCCCTTCGTTGGAATGAGCACGTCCAGCACGAGGACGTCTATGGGGTACTCCATCAGCAGGTCTATGGCTTTGAACTCCCAGTGAATCCTCCCGAAGTCGAGGCCTATCGTTATGTGAGGGGCAACCCTCACCCCGGCTTCGGTTAGCAGGTCGAGGATTTTGAGGTAGTCATTGACGGTCTTGTCTATCCTGTAAACACGCCTTATCACGTCGTCGTCGCCCACGAAGTCGAGGGAGACGGCATCGACGTACCTGACCCACTCCAAATCTTTCTCCTCTATGAAGCCGACGTGGGCGTTGAGCTTCAGGTTCGTTCTATTCTTAATCTCTCTTATTTCATCCGCGTACCTGTCGATGGGAACCTTGAGCCTCGAATCCATTCCACCGCTCAGCAGGCAACCGGTGTAGCCCTCCCTCTCCAGGCTGAGGCAATAGTCAACCAGATTCTTTCTGGTGGGCTTTCTCATGCTCTCAAGGTAGTGCCTCCCGCAGTGGGCACAGTTGAGGAAGCAGTAGCTCCCTGTGAGCGAGACTGAGGGGAATTTGATTCCGGGGATGTATATCTTCAGTTTCCTTTTTTCTACGTCCATTTCAATCACCTTTCAGAGCCGGGGGTTGCAGGGGGCGGAGCCCCCTCCGGTGTTTAAAAAAAGAAGGAAGGGTCTGGGAAACGTAGTTTCCCTTTCGGGGGGAGGGGGTTAGCAAGGACGTGGGGGGTGAAACCCCCCGGTCCTGCGAGGGGAATTTGATTCCGGGGATGTAGATTTTGAGTTTCTTTCTTTCCACCATTTTAATCACCCTGCAGAATGGGGGGTTGTAGTTGGTGAAGTTTCCGCCCCCTTCATTGGCCACCTTTTTGAATGAACTTCATGGAGAAAAGTGAAAAGGGGCTAAAAACCCTTCCGGGACAAAAATAGGGAAAGGAAGTTCACTTCTTCCTGGCCTCTTTGTGGTTCTTGAACAGAGGCCACCAGGCCTTTTCGCCGAAGAGGCTCATGAAGGCCGGGCCTATGAAGTACACCGCCATCGTCGCCGTCAGCAGGACTCCAGCGGCCAATGCAAAGCCTATCTCCCTCGTTCCCCACGTGCTGCTGAGCATCAGCGCGCCGTAGGTGCTCGCCAGAACCACCGCGAGGCCGATTACCAGCATGTCCATGGTTCCCGCCGCCACGACGAGGGCGTCCTTCGGTGAACGGCGCTCGAACTCGTCCCTGGCCTTGACAAGGTAGAAGCTGTTGTAGTCAATGCCGACTCCCATGAGCACTACGAAGACCATGAGCGGCAGGAACCACATGATTTCCTGGTCAAAGACCCTGCCGAAGAGCCACGTTGAGACCCAGATGCTCGTCATGACGCCGAGGAATATGGTCATCATCGTCGAGACGACCGCCGGCAGTCCCTTGAGCGTCGGTATCAGTGAGAGGAACATCAGCACGAGGGCCACTGGAATTATCCTGTGCCAGAAGATGTCGTTTATCCTGTCGGTGAGGTCCATTGAGAGCGCCGCTCCCCCGCCGACGAGTCCTTCCTTAATCTTGCCCTCCTTCTCAAGCTCTGCAATGTAGCTCCTCAGCGCCTTGACGAGCTCCTTGGCCCTGTCGTCTGTCGGTTTGTAGACCGGGTCTATCTGGATCATCACCTTGTTGCCGTTGCTTGAGATGAACCTGTCCCCGCCGAGCGCCTTAACGGCCGACAGCGTCAGGTTGCTCACTGGCTCGCCGTAGGGCCTGGTCGGGGAGTAGACTGCCTTAACACCTTCCATCGTCGTTATGTGGGAGGTTATCTCGTCTATCACCTTGAGGTCTTCGTCCGTTACGTTGTGGCCCAGCTCGATTATGACGTAGTTCGGGGATGTTATGGCCGCTCCGAGCTTCTCCTGGCTCAGCTGCATGAAGGTTAGGGTCTCGCTTCCCTCCGGCAGGAAGAGGCTCATGTCGTGGGTTCCCTCGAAGTTTACGAAGTTGTACGTTGCCGGAACCGCTATCAGGAGGCCTACGAGCAGGACGACCTTGGCGTGGTTGACGACCCACTCGGCTATTCTGCTCCTCTCGTGGACGTCGAGCGTCTCAACGTGCTTTATGTGCCTCGGCCACCAGAATATCGCCTTGTCGCCTATGAGGGCCGTTATTGCCGGTATGAACGTCAGGCTGGCGAGAAGCACAGCTATGACCGCCAGCGGGATTACCATTCCCATCTGCTGGAATATCGGGAACTCCCAGGCCAGGACGAAGCTCGCGAAGGCTATGATGTCCGTGAATGCACTCGCCAGGACGGCGTCCTTAGCCCTCTTGAGGGCCTCTGCGACGGCCTTCTCGTGGTCGTAGCCCTCGGCTATATACTCCTTGAAGCGGTGGACGTAGTAGGTCGAGTAATCAATTCCAAGACCGAGGGCGGTCGTTATGGTGAGCATCTGGGCCCAGCTTCCGATGTTGAGGATTCCGCCCTTCGTGAGCAGGTACGCTATTCCGAGGGCCGTGAGCGCCGAGGTTGCGACACCCGTGAAGGGCAGTAACGTCGCTAGGAGGGCCCCTCCCATGAGTATGAACAGCACGACGAGGGCGCCTATGATGCTCGCCTGGCTGGTCTTCTGGTTATCACTCCGGCCGTACGCGGTCATCTCGTGCGACTGGACGGGGGTTCCTCCGAGGGCACCATATGCGTCCGGGAAGTACTTTTCGAACTCCTCAAGGGCGATCTCCTTGACCTTCGTGGCGTTCTGGGCGCGATAGAGGTACTCGTCCCTGTCCG
>JAMOTW010000099.1 GCA_027062125.1 Thermococcus sp. | reverse complement strand
CCTTGGCGACCTTGACCGGGTACCTACCCGGACCGAAGCCCTTACCCGGCTTGTGGCCCTGGCTGTCGTTGAAGCGCTTCATCGGAACCGGCTTCTTGAGGGCTATGACGTCGTCGAGGTAGCGAAGCGCGTCGTTGAGCATCATGCCCCTGATCTCCCTGAGGAGCTCGACGCTGTGCTTGGGGGAGATCCTGAGGTCCCTTCCGCTGGCGCGAGCCATCCTCTCGGGGTCAAAATTTTGGAATGAGTAGGAAAACCTGCCCCTGCTCATCTATACCACCTCACTTGACCGCCACGAACATCGATGACCTGGTAGCACCGACACCAGGTGAACCGTGCTGGACTATCTTCCTCGTGAGTGCGAACTCGCCGAGGTAGTGGCCGATCATCTCCTCCTTGATCTCGATGGGGACGAACTCCTTTCCGTTGTAGACGTGGATGGTCATGCCGACCATCTCGGGGAGTATGACCATGTCCCTGCTGTGGGTCCTTATCGGCTTGTTGTACTTGCCCTTCTTGGCGAGCCTTATCTTCCTGAGGAGCTTCTTCTGCTCCGGGGAAAGGCCGCGCTTGAGGCTCCTCCTCTGCCTGGCCGGGAGGAGCTTGGCAAAGTCCTCGAGTGACATGTTGAGCAGTTCCTCGAAGGTGTAACCCCTGTACTTAAACTCCTTCTTTCTCGCCATCTTCATCACTTCCTCCTACCAGTTCTTCTCGCGGCTATGTGACCGACCTTCCTTCCGGGCGGGGCGCGCCTCGAAACGGTGCTCGGCCTGCCGATGTGGTGCTCCTTACCACCGTGCGGGTGGTTGACGGCGTTCATCTTGACACCCCTCGGCTTCGGCCAGAACCTGTTGCGAGCCTTGGCTATGTAGTAGGCCTTACCGGCCTTGACTATGGGCTTCTCGAGCCTACCACCGCCGGCGACGACGCCTATGGTGGCCCTGCAGGTCGGCTTGAATTGCTTGAGCTCACCGCTCGGAAGCTGGACTATGACCTTGTCCTTCTCCCTGCTGACGACGAGCGCGTATGCACCGCCGGCCCTGACGTACTTTCCTCCATCGCCCGGAACTCCCTCGATGTCGTAGACGTAGCTTCCCTCGGGTATCAGTGCAAGCGGGAGGGTGTTGCCGATCTTGATCGGAGCGTTCGGCCCTATCGCTATCTCCTCGCCGACGAGGAGCCCTTCTGGAGCTATGATGAGCTTCTCCATGCCGTTCTCGAACTTGACCCTGGCGACCGGGGCGGTCCTTCCCGGGTCGTGGAGTATCTCGACGACCTTGCCGACGAGGGTCTTCTCCTTGGTAAGGTTGAGCGGAACGTACCTGACGGCGCCCCTGTACCTGTGGGAGGGGGCCCTAAAGGTCGTGGTTCCCTTACCTCTCCTCTGCTGAATCAAACTCTTTCCCATCTCACTCACCCCGTCAGAACAATCCTATCCTGGCAGCAACCTCACTTGCGCTGTACTCGGGCTTGAGCTTCACGTAGGCCTTCTTCTCTCCCCTCATGGTTATGAGGACGTTGACCTTCTCGACCTTGACATCGAACATCGCTTCCACGGCCCTCTTGATGTCCTGCTTGTTGGCCCTCTTGTCCACTATGAAGGTGAGCTTGTTCTCGTTCTCAATCATCGCCACGGCCTTCTCCGTGACGACCGGCTTGACGATAACCTTGTAGGGGTCCATCTCTCATCACCCGTAAATCTCCCTAAGCCTCTCTATGGCACCCTTCGTCCAGATGGTGAGCCTTCCCGGGTGGGTTCCCGGAGCGAGCAGCTCAACGCCAAGGTTCTCGACGGTGATGACGTCAACACCCGGGTGGTTCCTGGCTCCCTGAACGATTCCCTCGTTCTTGGCGACGACGATGAGCGGTCCCTTGGCCTTCTTGTAGCGCCTTCCGCGCATCTTACCCTTGCCGGCCCTTATCTTGGTGTTCTTCTTGGCCCTCTCGATGTCGTCCCAGACGCCGAGCTTCTTGAATATCTCCCTGGTCTGGGCGGTCTTGAAGACCTTCTCGAGGTCGTCGGTGACGACTATCGGAACCTGCGGAACGTTGTCAACGATGTGCCCCCTGGCCCTGACGAGGTCGTAGTTAGCTGTTGCCGCTATGGCGCTCATTATGGCGAGCCTGCGCTCCTTCTTGTTGATGTCCTCCCAGATTATCTTCTCGACCTTCGGCGGGTGGGTTCTCCTTCCACCGACCGCGAAGGGGACGAAGGCGGCAAACCTCGGGGAGGTCTTTATCCTCTCAACCCTCGCCATGCCGTGGCCCTTTCCGATGTTCTCGGTGACGCGCCTCTTACCGGCCTGCGGGTCCCTGCCCTGCGGCTGTATCCTGTGGGTCCATGAGGCGATGACAGCCCTCCTGATGAGGTCGGGCCTGTAAGGGGTGCTGAAGACCTTGGGAAGCTCGATCTCCTCCACCGGCTCGCCTTCGAGATTGAAAACCTTAACCTTCATCTATCTCACCTCACTGCTTGGACTCCCTACTGACGTAGGTTATCTGCGGCCTCTCAACGGGCGGCCTCTTCTTCGGTGTCCTTATGGCCGGCCTGACCCTGACGATCCTCTTGAAGGAACCCGGAACGGTTCCCTGGATCATGAGGAAGTCGCTCCTTATGATTCCGTAGTGCGGGAAGCCACCCTTCGGGGTGATGTCTATCTCGTGCTTCTCGTCGAGCTTGAGCTTGCCGTTCTCACCGATGGCGATGAGCCTCTTGTTGAACTCGGTCCTGTGGTGGAAGCCCATCTGACCGGCCTGCGGGACGGTCCACATGACCCTGGTCGGGTGCCACGGACCGAGGTTACCGATGTGCCTGGCCTTGCCAGCCCTCTGGGCCTTGTGGAACTGTATCTTGACGCCCCAGCGCTTGACCGGACCCTGGGTTCCCTTGCCCTTGGTGACGGCTATGATGTCGAGGAGCTCGCCCTCGTGGAGAACCTCGCTCGCCCTAATTTCCTTGCCTATCTTCTCCTTGGCGTACTCGAACTTGGCCTTGACGTCGTCGCCACCGATGGCGTACTCCATAACTTCCGGCTTCTTCTTGAGCTTGATGATCCACGGCTGGGTGTGGACGAGAAGGCGAACGTCGACTATCTCGCCGTCGTTGACGAGGTCCTCGAGCTGGCCGAGCTTGGCCTTGAAGGCTTCCTCGTCGTAGTTCTTCGGCAGGGTCTTTATTCTTCTCTTAACGTTGTCGTTGAGCTCGTGGAACCAAACTTCAGTGGCGGTCTCGAGGCCGAGGTAGCCCTGCCTGTAGGCCCTGATGCCGTAGACGAAGAGCGGCGGGACCTCGACTATGGTGACCGGCATGAAGATCTCCTTGCCCTTCGTGAGTCCTGGCCTGTCGTCTATCATGAGGACGTGGGTCATACCAGCCTTGTAGCCGGCGAAGCCCAGCATCCTGACCTCACTGTCCTTCGGCCACTTCCTGATTCTCGGGACTATGCTCTTAGCCCTCTTTCTCGGGGAGTAAGCCAGTGAACCTCTCCTTGGCCTGTGTATTTTTCCCATCTCAATCCCTCCTTATGAGATTAAACACCGCGAGCGTGGCCAAGACGGCCTCCTCGGTGCGGACTGTGGCCGTCCGCTGATTTGGAATGGTGTTGAGGATTAGATCAAAGTTATAATCCTCCTCGCCGAGGAGCTCGATCACGCCCCTCCTCGGTGAGCCAAAGACGAATCCGACCTCCCCCTCCAGCGGGGGAAGCTTCACCTCTCGGATGTCGCGACCCCTGCGCGAGGTCGCGATGATCAAATCCAGCCTGGCCTTTTTAAGTGTTTTCGCCAGTGACTTCCTCGTGAGGTGCACCCTGTAGCCCCAGTACTCCTCTGGTTTCGCTGGTATCACTCTGAGCGGCCTTACCGAGACGATTCTGAACGTTCCGCGCCCTTCGACATCCCCTTCGACCATCGCGAGATCGTCGAGGCCGATGTCCGCGTAAACCCTGCGGCCCTTCTTGAAGGCGAAACCTTCGCGGATTTCGCCGACCTTTGGCTTTCCCTTGAGCTTGTGATGCGGCGTTCTGAGAGGCGGGATGACGCCGACGTACTTGAGCTCCGGCATCAGCGGGAACAGCCTTTTGCGAAGGTACTGGGGCGTTTCCGCGTATTCGAGGATGGTCTTGATGAACCTGCCGTCCCTGCCGCCGGCCCTGTAGATCCACACGTGTTCAACGCCGAAGATTGCACAGGCCCTGGCTATCTGCCCGACCTTGTACGTTCTGATCTTCGGGTCGTCACTCTCTTCGAGGAGCGAATCCGGAATGAAGACGTGCCAGGCCATTTTTCCGTCATCCTTCGCTGTGCTAACTTCAACGCTGAACTGGGGTCTATGGAGACTATTTAAAAGGCTTTCGAACCCTTCCACCCTTTTTTGGGTTGGAAGGTATACAAATTTTTTGCAAAGCAAACTTCGCCTTCGCGAAGTTTGACCAAGGTTCGTGATTCCTTTTGAAAAGGCGTGTTCTAGAGTGGATTTCCCTGAGGACTGCTTTTTGGGCAGAATGAATTCATTCCAAGGGGGCGTTCCAAGAGGGTTCAAGCGTTTTTGCGCTCCTTTGGAGCGCGTTTGGGTGAGAACCCACGTGAAGAACTTCATTATTTCAGAAAATTCAGCTTTTCACAGGCAAGTTTGGAAGTGAGATCCCCTCCCAGAAGAGCCCTAACGGGAATCACAAACTTTTGGTCAAGCTTTGCATAGGCAAAGCTTGCCGGGGGGCTAACGCCCCCAAACCCCCGAACAGTCCTTTGCTCGCACAGGGCCTCATCAAAATGTTCTAAAACTGACATCATGGAACAAAAACGTGTAAAATCAACTTGCACCCCCGCAAGTTACTTGTACCCCTACAAGTTAAAGCTTCTCCACCTCCCTCAGCCTCTCGAAGTTTCCACGCTTTATCATCTCGACGGCGAAGGCGTAGAGGCCGAGCCGCTGGAGGTTCTCAGGCGTGAGCTCCTTCTCAGAGAGCTCGGCAATCCGCGCGGAGAGCCTTTCGACTGCCTTTCTTTTGGCTTCCTCAGTGAAGCCCGCAAATTCCAGCCCGTTGAGGATTGAGAGGATTTCGAGCTTTGCCGGGGAAAGAGAAGAACCCCCAATGTCCCCGACTGCCTTCTCCGCCTCGGGGAATTTTGGTTTCTCTTCTACTTCGACGATTTTTTCCGGCAGCAGATTCTTCAGATGCTCTGCGAGCTGATGCATTTCTTGGATCTGTTCTATCTTCCCGTTCAGAGGTTCGAGTACGTACGTACCGCCCTCGTAGTGGAGCGTCTTTGCCTGCATCTCACCGATCTTCTCCGCAGCCCTTGCAGCCGTTTTGAGGTATTGTATGTAATCCCCGAAGTCCACGCCTGCCTTTGATATCCCTCCGAACTCCCAGAGCGCGTGTGCTATTTCGTCCAGTTTTTCTCTAACCAAACGGTCGTAGGGCATCGTGTGGTATGCCGCGAGCCGTGTGTTTTTGATGTGGTCGTCACCTATTCGGCGTATCCTGCTTTCTACCGGGTCCACAAATTCATTGCTCTCTCTACTATCCTCGGAAGAATGATCCTTTTTACCGCGTTTTTCACCCCAAATTCATCCCTGTGCCTGACCTTCGCTGCAATCGGGAGCGCAGCGAGCTGGAGGAACGTGAGCGTTTTCAGGGCGTTTTCCGTGGGCCCACCGTGGTGTACAGGTACGTGGCATCCTTGTCCATGGGGTGAGGGATGTCCACTTCCCTCGGATCGACTATCGTTATTTTTTTATTTCTCTAATCTTTTCGATCTCTTCCTTCGTTAATTCTATGCCCTTCTTCCTGAGGAACTCTCTCAGCAGATTCCCCCCGTTTTCGGTAATCGTTCCAGTTTCAGGAAGGATTCTTATTTCGTGGATCTTTGCGCGTATCTTACGCTTCCCGAAGTACTTTCCCTTGACGGGCAGTTCGACCTCGCGAACCCCCGTTAAATGATACCCGACCATGCCAGACCCCCCCACTGGAATATGATCACGTCTTCTCCCAGCTACTCACCAAAAGAGATAAGCCTTTCGAAGTCCTCCAGATCCCAGCCAAACCAGCCCTCTTCCCTCAGCTCCTCTTTCCCTTCAACGCTCTTAGCAACAAGCCCATAGCTCTTCTCCCAATCGTTCAGCCCCACGAGCTCGGCCTTCCTCTCTAAGTCCTTCAAAATCCCTTTTGCTTCCCTCTCACCCAGGCTCTTCCACTTTACCTCAACGAAGAGCGCCTTCCTTTCCCTCTCGTTCAAAGCCACCAAATCAATCTCCTCGTTCTTGCGCCACCACCTGCCGATTTTTGTAAAGCGGAACGGCAGTTTTCCAGCTCTGTTCAGCTCGATGAGGAACTGCTTGGCAATATCTTCGAAAACGAATCCGAGGTAGCGGTTGAAGTTCCTTTCAAAGTGCTCCAGCGCCTCGTCCGGCATTCCAATCTCTATCCCTTCCTTAAAGGGATAAACGAACGTGTAGTAGAAGGCGAAGTAGTTATCCTTCATGAAATATCGCGAATTCCTTGCCCGTCTTTTCGGCTTTTCCGTAACAGGGGCTTCCCTACCAACTATTCCAAGGTTCATGAGTATGCTGAGATAACGCGTTAATTTTGAGCCATCGAGTCCAGTGATGTTCCTCAGCTCGTTGAACGAGCGGTGGCCGTAGCTTATCGCCTCAAGAATCGTGTTGTAGGTGCTCAGGTCGCGGAGCTCGTAACGGAGCAGGTATTCAGCCTCGTCGTATAGAAAGGCCCTCCCAAAGAACTCCTCCCGGGCGTTCTCCTCGGGCGATAGAGTTGGGTCGAGGCGGAGCAGGTACTCCGGAATTCCATCGACCATGCCGTAGACCTTGACGAGGTCTTCGAGGCCGTAATTCGGAAAGAACTCGCCGATGTGGCAGAACTTCAGTGGCTCGACCTTGAGCGAGAGGGTTCGCCTGCCATAGATAGGACTGCCGTAAGAAACGAGCTTCTCCATCATCGAGACGCTCGAACCGCAGAGGACTATGCTCCCGCTTCCTCGAAAGTCGAGGTGCTCCTGAAGGACGCCGAGGATTCTGGGGTGGTTTTTGGCCAGAATCTGAAACTCGTCGAAGATTACC
>JAMOTW010000098.1 GCA_027062125.1 Thermococcus sp. | reverse complement strand
CGACTACGTAGATGAGGAACGGATAGTCGAGATAGCATCAACCGGCAGGACCGCAGAGGAGATCGCCAGACGGCTCGTAGAGGAGGCTCTGCTGGTTACGAAGGACAACGTGACGGTGGTGGTGTGGAAATGAGCTCAGCCGCGTTAAAAATGGGCGTTGTCATTG
Organism: Thermococcus sp.; assembly: GCA_027062125.1. GTDB lineage: Archaea > Methanobacteriota_B > Thermococci > Thermococcales > Thermococcaceae > Thermococcus. Next base: position 6,937 of record JAMOTW010000098.1, on the reverse strand, counting down.
GAATCATAGCAGTTCTCTTTGCGGCTTCAAGCTCACAGGCCATGACGGAATCGTGGGCTAGGGCTTACTCCAACATCGACCCCGAGGAAACAGTCAGGGTAGTAAATCTAAATGGCGATGCGGTGCTCCTCGGAAAGGCCAAGGGAGGTGTGGTGATAGCAAAGGTCAAGGAAAATGGAGAAATCGCATGGTCCAAGCTCATCAAGAGTGATTACGATCTCACGGGAAAGGTGCTGGAAAGCTGTCCAAACGGGTTCATAGTTACTGGTGGAACGATTGGAAATGGCAGGGGAATATGGTTTGCCAAGCTTGACGGAAACGGAAAGGTGGTATGGTCGAGGATTTACATATCACCCGAGGGCAAGGATCTGGTGGCGGCAGGCGTAGATAGAGATGGAAGCGTGTTCGGGCTGGTTGAGCTGGACGCTCAGGGGGAGTACCTCGTCCTTAAGCTCGATCCTTCCGGAAGTCTGGAGTGGGTTCGCAGGTACAAGGGGACGTACGACCTCAAGCTCGTGAAGATAGAGCCACTGGAAAACGATTACCTCCTGCTGGCCGGCAACAGGGGAAAAGGTCCAGCGGTTGCAGTGCTCTCTCCCGGGGGCGTCGTGATATGGGGAAAGGTGTATGGCATCTACCCCCAGGCGGAGCTGAGGGAGGTGACCGTAACAGACGATGGGATTGCCCTCGTAGGGAACTTGGAATCCGGTGGGGAGGAGAAGGGTTTCCTAGTGAAGTTGAAGCCAAACGGTACGGTAATCTCAGCGAAGACGTACTCTCCAGGGGACACAAAACTCTCCATCGACCGGGTTCTACCCTGGGGGAAAAACCTGGTGCTGGTGGGAACGGCAACGCGCATCTTCAACGCTGGTGACGTGGTTGTACTTTTGACGGACGGTAGCGGAGAGATTAAGGAGCAGGTAGCCTTCACCTCCCCCCTGAGCGGTCGCGTGCTTGACGCGTCACTGGGAGACGAAACGCTAACGATAGCCATGAGGTCATATCTGAACACGAGCTTGGCGCAGGTGGTACTCCTAACCCTGAACCCCAGGGCAATACCAAAAGACTGCCAAGGGTGCCGGGACTCCAACGTCTCAGTGGTGCAGACTTCCATATCCATCAGCTCGGATAGGTTCCTTCAACCCGACCAGCCCTCGGTGCCACCGCTGGTTCCTGACTCCATTGGAATCCAAGTTTCTGAGTTTCCTCTCAGGGTGTCTGACAGTGTGATTCTGGATGCGGGGAAAGCAAGAGCCGAAGGAATTAACACAGCCTACATCATCGGTGCGCTCTTGGCTCTCTTTGTCATCGGTGGGGTTATGGTAAAAACCAGGGGAGGGGAATCTAAGAAGAAACCAAAGAGTGCGAAGGTTAAAGCGGAAAAAGAGCCCGCACCAGCCCAAGAAATCAGGAGGGAACCCGGAAAGCCGGCCCCCGAAAAGAAGTCCGAGCCGGCACCAGCGGAAGCCAAAAAGCCCGAAGAACCGGCGGTGCCAGCGAGGAAGCCCACCCACCAAGAACCCCCGGTTCCAGGCTTCCCGTCTGAATTGCTCTCTCGCTACGAGCCCCTTGAGTTCCTCGGTGAGGGCGGCTTCGCCAAGGTTTTCAAGGTTAAAAGGAAGAAAGACGGCAAAATAGTCGCCCTCAAGATACCGCGCATTGACGAGAGGACGAGCAAGACGTTCATTAAAGAAGTCTCGACGTGGTTACACCTCAACCACCAGAACATCGTGAAACTCTACGATGTGGACATCCTGCCGATCCCTTACCTTGAGATGGAGTTCATCGAGGGCGTTGAGGTTGATGGAAAAACCGTCCGGGACTTGGACAAGTATCCGAAGCCCGTTGATGAGGAGACGGCATTAAAGCTCATCAGGGGCATCGCCGAGGGGCTCAAGTACGCACACTCGAAGGGCATCTATCATCGGGACTTAAAACCTCTAAACATCCTCCTCAAGGCGGACTTGACCCCGAAGATTACCGACTGGGGTTTAGCAAAGCTTGGAACGATGAGCTCAAGCAGGAGCGTTTTGGGCTACACGCCGCTTTATGCTTCCCCTGAACACCTTCTCCCGAGCAAGTATGGTCATACTGACCATAGAACGGACATCTGGCAGTTAGGAGTTACCTTCTACGAGTTATTAACCGGAAGGCTTCCCTTTGAGGGCTACACTTACGAGGAGGTCTTTGGAAAGATAGTTGACGAGGGTTATCGCTTTACCCCGCCCTCAAAGATAAACTCACAGCTGGCGAAGTACGATGGAATTTTTGAGAAGTTACTCGCAAAGCGTAAGGAGGAGCGCTATCAGAGCGTTGATGAGTTCCTCAAAGACCTGGAGAAGCTCCGAGAAGTCGAGAAGAGGAAGGCCGAGCTTGAGAAGGAGGTTGAGGAGCTCAAGAAGTCCTTAGCAAAGAGTATGCAGGCCTTGAAACAGAGCAAAACTGCCGGGGAAATGCTGAAGAACAGAAGGCTCGTGGTTGAGACGCTCGGAAAGCTGGCTTTAGCTTACGCAGAGCTTAACAGGAAGGCAGAGCTCCTCAACACGCTCAACGACCTCAAGTTCTACACCGTTCAGAATTTGGCTGACCTCATGAGGGCCATCGAGAACGTTGAGATGATGATCAGGGAAAACCTTCCGGTTGGGAACGATTTCACGGAGCGTCTCAAGGTTTTGGTTCACAACATACGAAGGGAGAACGAAGCCAAAAGTACCGGTAATGCGGGCATGAACGGGTGGTGGTTATGAATTGGAAGGCCACGTTGATCATGTTGATAGTCGTGGTGTCCCTACTGGGAACGGCTCACGTGAAGGCCTCGGCACCGCAGATAACACCGGAATGGACGTACAAAGTCAACACCGAGGTTCACGCTATCAAAGTGGGACCAAACGGCCAGTATGTAGTTGCCGGAGGCAAGAACGGAAGGATTTACTACTTCAGCTGGGACGGGAGGCCGATATGGGACTACCTGACCGGGGGCTTCATAGCGTCCCTTGACATAGCCAAGGACGGCAAGAGCATCGTGGCCGCGGTTGGCTACGACACGAACAGGGACGGTTCCCCGGAGTACGGGAAGATAATCTACCTGGACGACAGAAAGCACGTGCTCTGGACATACACCTCGCAGACCAAGGAGTTCTTCTCATCGGTGTCTGCGGGCCAGGACAGGATATACGTCGGGAGCGAGGGGAAGATTATACGCTTCAGCTACACCGGCTCCAGAATAGCCACCAACCTCGTGGGCGTTGATCTGCCCGAGGTCGATGCCTACGGAAACTACCTGGTGGTGTCGCACTCCCCGTGGTTCTACCGGAGGGACGACAACGAGTACAGCAAGCTCTTCCTATTCTCGGGGACCTTCCTGAAGTCCACCAGGGAGTTCGACGATGCCGTCGTGGGCACGGCCATATCGGAGAAGTACTACGCTGCCGTGACGGGACTCCACCTCGATCCCAGCGGAAAGTGGACAGGCTCGGGGAATTACTACGTCTATCTCTACCGGCCCTCCGGGGAGTTCGTGTGGAGGTACAGGCTGGACGCGCCGGCTTTTGACGTCGATATCACCCCAACGGGCAGGGTAATCGCGGTGGGCGACACGGGAGGGAACGTCTACGTCTTCAACGAGAAAGGCTACCTGCTCTGGAAGGAAAACCTTGGTTCTCCGGTCTACGCAGTGGCACTCTCCCAGGACGGGAACTACCTGGCGGTTGGGACCAAGGACGGCACGGTTGCGCTCTACCGGGTTCCGGGAGTGATCCAGATACTGACCGACCCCAGCGACGCTAGGGTGTACCTGATGGAGAGTGGTGAGTACACCGAGATAGGGGAGACTCCTACGGCATTCACAGTCCTCCCAGGAACTTACACTGTAAAGGTCGCGAGGGAGTACTACCACACGAAGGTCGTCGAGGTGAGCGTTTCCTCCGGCGATGTCGTCAAAGAGTACCTCTCCCTGCCCCTTGCCAACGGTACGATAAACGTCTACTCCAACGTCGATGGTGCCCAGGTTGTCATAGACGGGATACCCGTGGGCAAGACGCCCCTTCTGAACTACACGATTCCCGCAGGGGACCACAACGTCACGGTGAGGGCCAACGGGTTCTGCGGTGAGTATCGGGAAGAGGTGTCAATAAACTCGCCCGCACCGGTATCGGTGGCGGCCCGTCTGGAGCCCTGTCCGGCGAAGCTCGAAATAAACGGACCCTCCGGGGCGGAGGTTTACGTGGACGGAACCTACTACGGAACCGCACCGACGTCCATCTCACTCCAGCCCGGTAATCACGGGGTAATGCTCAAAAAGGAGGGGAAGAAGGATTACACCACCACTGTCTCACTGGGTCCAGGCGAGACGAGGGAGCTAACGCCTGACATGCAGATGGATCCGGTTTACTACGGCATCAGGGTGGCGGCAGGTATAGCCGTCCTGATAGTGTTGCTCCTCGTAGGCAGGACATACCGGAAGTACAACTTCAGAAAGAGCTACAAAGAGCTACTGGCCACGATAGACTCCGTGAGGAGGGAAAACATCCCCGAAGAAGCCAGTGAGATACTAAACGGGCTGGAGGAAAAAAGAAGGGCGATAGAAGAAGCCTACCGCAGGGGGGACAGAGGCAGCCTCTCAAGGCTCAGGGAGGAGGTTGCTGCCGAGGTAGCACGTATCAAAGAGCTGAAAGGCCAGTACAGGAGCATAAAAGACAGGATTAGCAGGGATATTATGAGCCTGCTGAACCAGCCGGCAGCTGAGGCGCCTTCAGAGGGGGAAGGGAGCAATGAGAAGTAATACCGTCCCCCTTTGGAGAAATAACAATGTTAATAAGTACTTTGCCCTAATAAAAGCGGGTGTTATGCCCCGCGTTGGGGGTGTTGGGGTTGGGCAGGATAGCTGACCTAAGGGAGATTGAGTCGTATCTCCCGAAAATTTCAAATTACATGACGCTTGGATTACCCGGCTCGAACATCGAGCAGGCTAAGGATTATCTTCAGAACGCGTTAAACGCGCTGAACGGCGATGACACCGGCACCGCGCTTGAGATGGTCAAAAAAGCCCTGATAGCAGCCCTTCCAGATAGGGATTTCCTTCTAAGCAACGCCCTCCGTCTGAGGCATGACGGAGAGAAGCTTCTAAAGGCGAGGAACTTTGAGGAGGCAATATCAAAGTTCGCGGAGTCGCTGGAGAAATATCACCAGGCCCTTACGGTTCTGGAGGTCGAAGATGGTACACAGGAGGAGCTGATTCAAAAGCTCAGGAACACCATAGAGACCACCGAGAACCTGAGGAAGATAGCCAACTTCAGGAGGATATACCAGAGGATAAAGGACGCTCAAACCGAGCAGGAACTCTGGGAGGCTATAAGGGAGCTCGAAACCGTTGAGGTTCCGATGGAGGACGACAGGTTCGACGCCCTCATAGTTGCCCACAGGAAGATAATAATGCTCCAGCTCCAGGCGGTAGCGGACATGATGATAGAGGCCGCCGAGATGTACAGGAAGGAAGACTGGTTCTCCGCCAAGAAGAGCCTCGAGAGCGCGAAGAAAGTCCTGGAGAACCTCCTGGAGATGGCGAAGAAGCACGACCTGGTAGAGGAAGTCGCAATGATAAACGAGCTGATAAAAGCCTGCGACAGCAACCTCTACGGAATCACCGAGCTCCTCTACACTGGGGAGGTTCCCAAGGGCTGGCGCCTCCAGATCCCGGACAAGGACAGCTTCGTCCTCCAGGAGGAGGTCGTCGAGGAGGAGACATTCGACCTGTCGGTGAACTTCGAGACGAGGCTGGAGCAGATAAAGGAAAGGTACAGGATAATAAGAACCATCGGAGAGGGCGCGTTCTCCTACGTTTACGAGGCCAAGAATCCACAGGGACACAAGGTGGCACTCAAGGTGCTCAAATACCTGGACAAGGAATCCACCTCCTCGTTCATGCGTGAGTTCGCGGCAGCCCAAAAGCTCGACCACGAGAACATCGTCAAGGTTCACCGCGCCGACCCAAGGCTCGGCTTCCTTGAGATGGAGCTGGCCAGCAACAACCTGGAGAAGGTCAAGAAACCGATAAATCCCTCAATGGCGGGGAGAATAATATTCGAGATAGGCCGCGCCCTCCACCACGCCCACTCCCAGAAGATATACCACAGGGACATAAAGCCGAGCAACATACTCATATTCGGAAGCCTGGAGCAGGTCAAACTCGGCGACTGGGGCCTTGCAAGGCTCGCATCCAGAGCCACTAGGAAATCATCTCTCGTCAGGCATAAGACAATACTCTACTCCTCCCCCGAGCAGATAAATGACCCGGAGCACATCGACCACAGGAGCGACATCTTCCAGCTCGGCATCGTCTTCTACGAGATACTGACCGGCAAGCACCCCTTCACGGCCGAGTACGAGGGAACCATCATCAACAACATACTCAAAAAGACCCCCGAGCCTCCTTCATACCTCAACCCCGAGGCGAGGGTCTTTGATGAGATAGTGATGAAGATGCTCGAAAAGGACCCGGAGAAGCGCTACCAGACGGTAAGGGAGCTGCAGAACGACATCAAGGAGGTTCTGATACGCATGGGGGTCCACGTCAGAGACAGCGTCAGCTCGCGGGAGAGGGCAAAGATCCTCGCTGAGAACGCCTACCTGCGCATCAAGGCGATTGTAGACGGTTTTGCCCAGGAGGCCTCATCCGAGCTGGCAAAGCTCGCGGCGGATCTTGATGCGCTCTACCACGAAACCGGCTATCCGGAACTCAAGGATCTCCACACGCAGATATCGCTCATGGCATCCGAGAACGCCCGCCCCACTGAAGACACGTTTAGAAGGGTGGAGACCGTATTGAAGAAATGGATGTGAGGGATAGAGATGGTTAACCTGAGGCGTGTTGTTTCAATATTCCTCCTCATCATTATGGTGCTCAGCGTGCCCGCAACTGCCGCGGACACCGGACAGACAA
>JAMOTW010000097.1 GCA_027062125.1 Thermococcus sp. | reverse complement strand
CGAGAAGTACGGCATAAAGCCGGCAGGACTCGGCGCTCGCGATACCCTCAGGCTTGAGGCGGGCTACACCCTCTACGGCAACGAGACCAAGGAGCTCCAGCTCCTCAGCACGGACATCGACGAGGTCACCCCGCTCCAGGCCAACCTCGACTTCGCCATCTTCTGGGACAAGGAGTTCATCGGCAAGGAGGCACTCCTCAAGCAGAGGGAGCGCGGCCTCGGCAGGAAGATGGTGCACTTCAAGATGGTCGACAAGGGAATCCCGAGGGAGGGCTACAAGGTTCTGGCCAACGGTGAGGTCATCGGAGAGGTCACCAGCGGAACGCTCTCACCGCTCCTCGGAATCGGCATCGGAATAGCCTTCGTTAAGGAGGAGTACGCCAAGCCGGGCGTCGAGCTGGAGATAGAGATAAGGGGCAAGCCCAAGAAGGCCGTGACCGTTGCCCCGCCCTTCTACGACCCCAAGAAGTACGGGGCGTTCAGGGAGGAGTGATTTTCCCTTCTTTTTCCATAAACCTTTTAGGTAATGGGGGCGTTACCTGGTAATGGGGGCATTACCTATGCTGTTCGACCCGAGACCGAAGAAAAGGAGGGAAGAGCTTTTTGACAGGGAAAAGGAAATAGAGCAACTCCTCAACACCAAAGAGCCGTTGACACTTCTCCTGGGCATACGCAGGGTCGGGAAGAGCTCCCTGCTCCGGGTAACGCTGAACGAGCTCGAAAACGGCGTTTATATAGATGCACGAAAGATGTACTTTGACTCCGGAGGATGGATAACCTCCGAATCGCTCATCAGAGAGTTTGAAAGTGCCCTAAATGCCCTTAGAGGGACCGTTCGAGGGAAGGTTTTTGAAACCCTTGGACACGTTAGGGGCGTTTCCATTTCAGGAGTCAGGATTGAGCTGACCCGGGAGGTTCGTGTATCCACGGTTCTGGAGGCTTTGAATGACGTTGGCGCGGTCATCGGTATCGACGAGGCCCAGTACCTAAGGTTTTACGGGTCAAGGGGTGGAAAGGAGTTCCTGGCGCTCTTAGCTTACTCCTACGACAACCTTGATAACCTGAGGTTCATACTGAGCGGCTCCGAGGTCGGACTCCTCCACGACTTCCTGGGGATGGATGACTACGAAAGCCCCCTCTATGGAAGATCCCACAGGGAAGTGGTTCTCAAACCGTTCTCAAAGGAGCTTTCCATGGAGTTCCTCAGAAGAGGATTCTCGGAGATCGGAATGGAAGTTCCCAGCGAGGTCATTGAAGGGGCCGTTGGTTTTCTCGATGGTGTGCCCGGATGGCTCGTGGAGTTTGGGGGAAAATACGCCGAAACCCAGGACCTCAAGGGCTCACTGGAGTACGTGTTCCAGAGGGCCAAAGGGTTTCTCAATGGAGAGCTGAAAGAGCTCGAAAGGAGGAGCCCCCGCTACGTGCTGATCCTTGAGGCCATCGCCAGGGGACACAACCGGTGGGAACTCATAAGGGATTACCTGGCTTCCAGGGGGCACAACGTCCCGAAATCCCGCCTCGCGGAGCTGATTAGGAACCTTGAAAAGATGAGCTGGATCGAGACGGATTTCAGCTCGGACAGGAAGAGATACAGGATAATCGACCCGGTAATCGAGCGCGTTTTGACGGAGCGATAGCCTTTTATCCCCCTTCGGCTTTTCCAACATCATGCCCCGCAAGCACGCGATCGGAGCGGTTCTCCTGTGGGCAACCGTCGCGAGTGCCTTCAAGCTCTCGCTCCGCTACATGAATCCACTTCAGCTCCTGTTCTACGCATCCCTAACCTCGCTCGTCCTCTTCGGAATCCTCTACGCCCGGGAGTTCACCCCCAGAAGGGAAAACCTCCGCTCTGCCTACCTCGGCATGATAAACCCGCTCCTCTACTACACCGTGCTCTTCTCGGCCTACGACCGCTTACCCGCCCAGGAGGCGCAGGCGCTCAACTACACCTGGCCTCTGATGCTCGTCCTGCTCTCGATTCCCCTCCTCGGAAAGAGACCCGGTGCGAGAACTGTGCTCGGCCTGTTCCTCGGATTCCTAGGGGCTATCGTCGTCGCGACGAAAGGGGACGTTGCCGGCCTGAACTTCACAGATCCCCTCGGAGTGGCCCTCGGTCTGGGAAGCGCCGTAATCTGGGCGAGCTACTGGCTGCTGAACCTCAGGGACGGAAGGCCGCTCGTCGAAAAGATGTTCTGGAACTTCCTCTTCGGCTTCTCCTACGTTTCAATCGCCGTCGTCGCCACAGGTAACTTCGCCGTTCCTCCAGCGGAAGGCCTAGCCGGGGCAATCTACGTCGGCCTCTTCGAGATGGGGGTTACTTTCCTCCTCTGGTACCGCGCGGTTGAGGGGGACATGGCGTTTGCGTCCAACCTAGCCTACCTGGTGCCCTTCCTGAGCCTGTTCTTTATCTCAGCCATTGTAGGGGAGGGCATCACACCGGCGACCGTCCTGGGGCTGGCGATGATAGTAGGGGGCATAATCCTCGGAAGGGAACAATAAAGCTTTTAAATGGGGAACGGCTTAATTATAACGGGCCAGCGCGGTGGTAGTCTAGCCTGGTCCAGGACACCGGCCTCCCAAGCCGGTAACCCGGGTTCAAATCCCGGCCACCGCACCACTTTCTTCTCGCGGACGTTTCACACCTTCCTGCCCACAATCAACCGCACTATTCCACGGTAGTGGCTCTCCTCGTGCTCGATTTCGAAGTACTTTCTGGCCAAAAGGTGCGTCTCCCTCAGCGTGTTGTCATCCAGCAAAAGGCCGAGGAGAACGTCAAGGGGCTTCAGGAAGAGCCAGTTCAAAAGCCGGCAGTCGCTCCTCGTGTGCTCCAGCAAGATTACCCTTCCCCCGGGCTTGAGGACGCGGCGGATTTCCTCCATCGCCCTCTCCGGGTTGGGAACGGTGCAGAAGACAAAGGATGAAAGGACCGTATCAAAGCTCTCGTCCGGAAATTCGAGCCTCTCGGCGTCCATGACGCAAAAGCGGGTGTTGAGGCCCAGTTCTCTGGCCTTCCTCCTAGCTATCCCGACCATCTCGGGGACGGCATCAACGGCGTGGAGCTCAACGTTGGGCGGGTAATATGGAAGCATCTTCCCGACGCCAACACCGACCTCTAGGACCTTTCCCCGGGCGAACTCTGCGGCCTTTCCCCTGAGCGGACAGAAAAACCTGTCCAGCGGCTTTTCCAGGGCGTTGTAGCGCTCTCCGAGCCTCGCGTACTTCTCCCTGAAGCTCATGTCTGAGGGTTGATCTTCCCCGTTAAAACTCTAACTGAACAGTTTCGTGGAGTCGGCAGGCTTTTAAGGTCTCAGTCCAAGGCCGACCCGGTGATGCTCATGCCGTACCTGCTCATAGAGCACCTTGAGGAACTGCGCGACTGGGTCCTGCTCGAGTACAGGCACGCGAGCGAGTGGTGGGGAGAAAAGCTGATATTCACCAACGTGGAGCCGCACGAAAGGGAAGAACTCGCGAAGCTGGGGAGCGTTTTGGCCCAGAGCGTCACGGAGTTCCCCTTCGACCGCTCGAAGCTCATAATCCTCGACCCCTTCGCGGAGGAGGAGCTGAAGCCCGAGGACATCGAGGAGGACAGCATAATAGTCGTCGGCGGAATCCTCGGCGACTTCGAGTTCACGGGGAAAACAAAGAAGTTCATAACCGAGAAGATCGAAGGGGCGAAGGCCAGGCACATAGGGAGCGTCCAGTTCTCCATAGACGGCTCGGCGATAGTGGCGAAGCTCATCGCGGAGGGGAAGAGGCTTGACGAGATTGAGTACGAGCTTAACCCGACGATAAAGCTGGACGAGTTCAGCGAGATAACCCTCCACTACGCGGTTCCGAAGCTTGACGGGAGGCTTCTCCTCACTCCAGGACTCATAGAACTCCAGAAGAGGGAGCTCGGCTACACGGAAGCCGACGACGAGATAAGCGACGAGGAGCTTGAGGCGTTTTTCGAGGGCAAGGGGGAGCTTTAAGTCGAATCCCCCAAATCCTTTCGGATTCGTTGGGTTTCTACAGGGACATTCTCCGGGACGGCACACGATTACCCAGTTAGTGATTTATCTCCATACGACAGGCGTTGACTGTTTTTAGACCTATCAAATCCAGTGTGTTAAACACAACCTTAAAACGTAAGACTTATAAGGCTCAGCACGTCATTACTAATGCCCTCAAAGGGGGTGCTACCATGAAGCGTAGGATACTGCTTGGAGTCCTCCTCATTGGAGGACTATTGATCGGCCTCGTGAACGCGGCAGGTAGTGTTTTCACCCAGAGCTGCTGGACGCCATGGGATCACAACAGCGACGTTAGAGAATGGAGTCAGGACGAATGGGTGTGGGCCGGCATACACGGACAGGTCTTAGTCTGCAACGGAAAATTCCAGAAGGTTCTCACTGACACAGTCTGGGGCACTACTGAGGGTAAAGGAGTCGATATACTAAGCAGGGGCATTGTAAGGGATCCACGTAGATCGTACGCCTATGTCAGATACGAACGGTACAATGGTGAAGTGGGCACTGCCTTCGCAGACATTCCAAACTACTTTGGATAGACATATTAACCACAAGGAGGTGCAAACGTGAAAAAGCCGTTTACCTTTTTTATTATTTTTCTCATCGTTTTCACAGGATTTTCTCCACTATCACAGGCATCGGCTATCCCGTACTGGTTCAAAGAAGGGACATACATCAAATACGCAATGAAAATGCCTAAAAATCCCGAGAAAAACGAGGTGAACATCTTCATGATCTGGCCGAGACTCCTACCGAAGGATACCTACAACAGAATTAAAAAGGCCTCTGAAGAAGATGGCAGTCCTTTGGAGATTGACAACCGCACCATGATATCTCTCTTCGTCAGAGGAAACTCGTACCTGACTTTTGAAATCCTCAACGTCACCAACGAAACGGCTCTCGTGAGGGTTACGCTTGAAATGAACAACGTGAGCGCGGGGCCGGGTGAAATCCTTTCCCGCCTGGTTCTTTCGAAGGTTCTCCACCTCAATCTGAGCGATATGGTGTATTATGAGGAGGATGGTACCCCAATAGGGCCACCTACGTGCTTCATAAATCCTGCCAGCCCGCCGAAAAAGGGTGATTATCTCCTCACCCCGGCTTTTATGAAGAAGTATGACCTTAAGGGGGATGATATCGTCCTAACTAACGTCTCGTTCACGTGGATGGAGGACAAAATCCTCCACACCCACTACAAGGACTTTATCCCACCATACCTGTTTGTTGAGAGCGAGGGTGCATACGTTATTGATGATCTAACAAGAGGTGAGGGGCATACTATAATAACTGAGTTGATTTACGAACCGGACACGGGTGTTCTTATAGCAACAATTTTCACGGACATGACATCAGAACTGACAAGTTTGGGGGTTATAGGAGCGATTGCCCTCGACAGGGTAAACTCCCGGAAACTTGAGAGACTCCTCGAGGAAGGAAAGGACGACAGGGAGTGGTGGGCACAGGGGTTCAGCCTCTACGACACCAACGTCAAGCTCCCGGACTACGGGAGCGGACGTTCACCATCGACCCCAGCCAGGTACTTCTTTGCTCTCTCGCTCGTTGTTCTCGCTATGACAGCTTTGTGGACGGAAAGGAGGTGGAAGCGGTGAGATGGAAGCTCATTTTCCTGGCGTTTTTGGTGGCCGGTCTGCTCGTTCCCCCCGCGTATTCGACCGGGGAAAACACGATGGAGAGGCCCGGCTACCTGTTCGTTGAGGCACCTGGAAACGTGGCCGAGATAGCAGGAGTGGGCTCTTACGCCACCCCCGTTGGCCTGGTGCTCAAGCCGGGAAACTACACCGTCAAGATAACCGGAAATGTCACGGTGGTTGCCCGGGTTTCGGTGGTGGCCGAAACAGCCACAATAATTCGTGTAAACCCCAAGGAGATTAAAGAGGCAGTTTCAGGGGAGGGAATCGCGTCGGTAAGGGCAATCTTCAACGAGAGCGCCAATTACAGCCGGGAAAAGCTCAACCCGCCCTTTAATCCGTTTGCATTTCCAGGGGGATGTGGAAGCAACTCCGGGTATCTCAACGTATCGAATCCCTACCCAATGGGTCTCGCAGTGCGGGGAAGGGACGAGGTGTACATAACCCTCAATGGAACCTTCATGCACATTGGAGACGATGACGGGAAACCCTGTATTTTCTACGTCGAAGTGTACCCAGGGGGAAGCGAACGACAGGAGAGCGTCAGGAACGCCACTTACCTCGTCCCCTGGGCGCGGCTGGAGATAACCTCTGTTCCCGAGGGTCTAACGTTCTACATCAACGGGGGCCACAATAGGTACGTCTTCTATACTCCTATGGGCCTCTACGTCCCTGCAATCCCCCACGACGTCTACAACGCCACCGCCGCCGGTTACTACGGAAAGATACGGATTCCGGTAATTCACAGGCTCGATACCCATGTCGTTGGGATAGCGGAGAATCACTATCTCGTAGAAAGCATCGTGAAGGTTGCCCCCCACGAGATGCATCACATCAACGTGGACATGGAAAAGGTGAAGTCCGCGCTGACTGTGGAGAGGGAGGATGTGAGAGCGGTTCCCCTTGAAGTAGATTCAGAGCCGGGCAACGCTTCCATAGTGGTTACCGACGGGGTTCTGAGAGCCTTCGCCACCACGCCGGCGACGCTGTTCCTTCCGCCCGGGAACTACACGGTCATAGCCTCAAGGGGCAACCTTTCGGCCAGAGAATCCGTGGTTCTGGCGGAGAGCGCGAGTGTCTTCCTGAAGCTCTCCCCGGCCAGCGCGACCCTCCACGTCGTGACGTATCCGGCCAACGCGACGGTGCTCATCAACGGCGAGAAGGTCAATGCCAAAAACCTCACCCTCAGTCCCGGACGCTACAACATCACCGTGAAGGCCCCTGACTATCTCACAAAGAGCCTGGAGGTAATCCTAGCCCCCAATGAGTCAAAGACGGTTGAAGTAAACCTGGAGAAGAAGCTCGCAACTGAGGACTCGAAAATCGTCATCTCACCTCCCTCGAGCGGAGCGGACGACGTAAAATCTGGGGAGATGAGCGAGACCAACGAGAAAGACACCCCCGACGACACCCAGACGCTCCCTGCGCCTTCTGTAGATGATGTTCCAGGCCCGCCAGGAAGGGACAACGGCTCCCTGTGGGTCA
>JAMOTW010000096.1 GCA_027062125.1 Thermococcus sp. | reverse complement strand
CTATGCACCAGTGTAGGAGATGATGGCCATGACCGAAAAGATGCAGGCTATTATGAAGACGAAGCCGGCCTACGGGGCCGAGCTCGTCGAAGTTGACGTCCCCAAGCCCGGACCGGGCGAAGTCCTCATCAGGGTTCTCGCCACCAGCATCTGCGGTACGGACCTCCACATCTACGAGTGGAACGAGTGGGCGCAGAGCAGGATTAAGCCGCCCCAGATTATGGGCCACGAGGTCGCTGGAGAAGTCGTTGAAGTCGGCCCCGGCGTTGAAGACCTTCAGGAGGGCGACTACATAAGCGCGGAGACGCACATCGTCTGCAGGAAGTGCTACGCCTGCAGGCACAACCGCTACCACGTCTGCCAGAACACCAAGATTTTCGGCGTTGACATGGACGGTGTCTTCGCGACCTACGCAATAGTCCCCGCTCAGAATGCCTGGAAGAACCCGAAGGACATGAAGCCCGAGTACGCAGCCCTCCAGGAGCCCCTCGGAAACGCCGTTGATACCGTTCTGGCCGGGCCGATAGCGGGAAGGAGCACGCTCATAACTGGAGCCGGTCCGCTTGGACTGCTCGGAATAGCGGTGGCCAAGGCCGCCGGAGCCTATCCGGTCATCGTGAGCGAGCCGAGTGAGTTCAGGAGGAAGCTCGCCAAGAAGGTCGGTGCCGACTACGTCGTCAACCCCTTCGAGGAGGATCCCGTTGAGGTCGTCATGAGCATAACAGACGGCGCCGGTGTCGAGGTCTTCCTAGAGTTCAGCGGGGCCCCGAAGGCCCTTGAGCAGGGTCTCAAGGCAACGACTCCCGGAGGAAGGGTATCCCTCCTCGGCCTGTTCCCGCGCGATGTCACGCTCGACTTCAACAATCTGATAATCTTCAAGGCCCTCGAAATCCACGGTATCACAGGAAGGCACCTCTGGGAGACATGGTATACCGTTTCAAGCCTCATCCAGAGCGGAAAGCTCAACCTCGACCCGATAATCACCCACAAGTACAAGGGCTTCGACAAGTATGAGGAAGCCTTTGAGCTCATGCGCGCCGGAAAGACCGGCAAGGTTGTCTTCTTCCCCAACAAGGGGTGATGTCTCTTCTTTTTTATACATAGTAAGCCCGCGAATATTAGAACAGGAAACATGGAGGTGGCTTATGATGAATGATAAAAAAATCGTATTAGGGGCTTTTATTGTTGTGATCTTAATTTCGGCCATGATATACCTGAACGGTGGAGAAGCCTCAGACGTCCAGAAGGAACCCAAGCTGTGCTCCGAAGGAACGCTCCACCTCTTCCTCGACGTCTACTATCCCGGGGAGATCACTGCAACTGGCTATGAAATTAAAGGGGATAGAATAATACTGCGCTTCCGCTCAACGGGATCCGGCGATTTAAGGATAAACCGCGCCAACTTCACGATCACATGCATCCCAAAGAACCTAAGCCCTGACCGCTTTGAAGTCAGCGTCGATGGGAAGACCTTCCGCCCATCGTGCGAGGGTGTTCTGACAACGCCTGTACCCTCCAAGACCGCCAATCCTGAGAGGAGCGTCTACTACCTCGCGAGTCCATACAACCTAGGCGAAATAGCGATCATCGAGCTTCCGGAGGGACATTCCTTCGAAAAGCTCAGGCTGGAAGACGGAACCCTCATAATCGAGGTTTCTCCCGGAGGGAGCATCAACAGTGCCGTTGTGAGGTCAGAACTCATCAGGAAGAACTGGAGTAAGGTACTCTACACGGACGGCACCAGCACGTGGGCCGGTCAAAAATCCACCATGGGCAGA
>JAMOTW010000095.1 GCA_027062125.1 Thermococcus sp. | reverse complement strand
GGCGCTAATCGCGCTCAGGGAATTTCTTAACGGCTACATCAACGGGAACCTAACCGGCTTTGAAAAGCAGGTGGGGGAAGCCGTGGACAGGGCAACCGGCTGGCTGATGGGAACCGAACCCAAAACCGACACCGAGAGGATATTCGGCTACATGGCCCTCGGGAAGAGGGAGGAGCTTGAGAAGATGGAGGTTTCCGGCGAGCTGGAAGCGTACAGGGCCTTCGCGCTGGCATATCTGGGGGAGAAAGTTGAGCTCGATGGAGACTTTAAGAGCACCGTCGCCCTCGCGATGGCCCTCTACGCGACGGGAGATGAGGGGTACCGTGAGGAGCTTCTCCAGAGGGAGCACTTCGGCTTCTGGGGGACGCTCCACTACCGCGCCCTCGACCTCCTGAGCGTTTCCAAGATAGAGGGCTTCGAGGATCTGAGGCCGATAGCCTGTCCCTACCTCGCGAAGGTTCATCCAACGGACGACTGGGAGATGGTTATCCTCGCGGACTACTACCTCCTATGCAACATGGCCCCCGAACTGCCCCCCAACCTCTCGACCCTCCTCCCCTGGCAGGTGGCCGAGCTTGCGAGGGTCAAGGCGCTTATGGGGGAGGACTATTCCGCCGAAGTCAGTTACCTCCTCTCCACGGGAAAGAACGGCGTGTGGAGGGACTTCTACAACACGGAATACGTCGTCGAGACCTTCAGGTTCCTCAACGTGAGCTACGACTACTCCCAATCGCTCGATTACCTTAGGAAAAACCTCACCTGGATGCTCTCCACCGAGGACCCAAAAACGGGGAACCCAGTCTACTACAACGTCCCGACCTACTACTTCGCCCACGCGGTTATAGTCTTCAGCGAGTTCGGGCTGGGGGAGGAGCTTAACAGGACCCTCGAGGTCCTCGCGGAGAGGCAGTACGAGAACGGGGCCTTCCCCTACACCCAGGGTTCGATAACGGGAATAACCTCGACGGCTAAGGCAGTATGGGCCATCCAGGAGGCTGGACTCACCGACACAGAGCTTTATGAGAAAGGCGTTTCCTTCCTCAGGAACCTGCTCTACGCCGAAATCCCCTCGCCGGAAGCCGAGGGGAACTCGGTCAGCCTGGCCAACGCCACCTTCCTTCTCGTGCGAGACTCAAAATACGTGGGGAACGCAACGGGAAGCGCGGAGGTGAAGGGTCTCGACGGCTACGTGGTGATATATCCCTCCGAGAGCCCACTGTCGATAGAGACATACGAAGTTGAAGGATTCGTGACCACCGAGAGAAATGAAAACTCCAGCGGTTCGGCCTACGGTTACATAGCGCTTGGAGTCTTTTTCCTGGCTTTAACAGGCTTCATCGTCCTGAGAAGCAGGAGGTCACGGGAGTGAGTTTCGTTTTTTCTTCAGTTTTTCCACTCTTGAGGCTATGAACTCTCCCAGGAACTCCTCGCTGAACTCCATCCTCCTTTCGGCGAGGTAAGAGCGGTAGATTTTGACCGCCTCTTTGTCCCCAAGCTCTTCGAGCTTCTCCAGGACGTCTTCTTTTCGTAAACTCGAGCCGTTCAGAAAAGCCATCAACCTTGCCGTTTCACCGGCCAGGATGTGGAGCATCTTCCGGTTCCCCGAAAAGTGCTCGAGGTTCCTCAAAATGCCCTCCAGCCTTCCGGGGAGGAGTTCGTCCAGGGAATACTCCGGAATGATGTCAACCACGTCCTCCCCGAGCAAAACCACGTGATTTTCTCTGAAATCCCGCTGGTAGACCGTCAGAAACTTGTAGGGATAGCCCAGGTTGAGGGGGTCGCTTAGATTTGAGAGCCATTCCCAGGCGACATCAATCTCCACCGGGTTGAGGGACGATGAGCACCCCTCGAGAACCGGCTTTATCTTCCGGAGAACGGACTCCGGGTCGGTTCCATCCTCAAGGACCGCAAAGAAGTCCACGTCGCTCGTTCCAGGAACGAAATCGCCCCTAACAAGGGAACCGTACAGAATGAGGGAATGGAGGCCGGGAACCCGGCCGAGTTTCTCCCGTATGCAGTCCGCGAGCCTTTCGGCCCTCATGTGGTCGAGGCCTCTTCGTCATTGTAGAGCTCGTCTCCGACGGTAATCCTGTCCTCGAAGCCCTTCGAGCCCTCGAGGGTCTGAATCCTGAACATGTAGCTCTTGTACCAGTTGTAGGACGGCTTGACCTTGACAGGCAGGAGCTTCCAGGCTCTGGTTTCCTCCTCGTAGCCCCAGTTGACGTACTCGTTGAAGTTCCTGATGATGTCCGTGATGACGACTCCAAACTCGTTGAGGAGCAAGCGCTGAATCTCGCGCCACTTGTCGAGCGAGCTCTCCCTCCTCGTTATGCCAAAGTAGCCGGCGCAGCCGGGGCCCTTCAGCGTGGCGATTCCCCTTCCAACGAAGGCCCTTATGGCCTCAACGGTCTCGGGCGGGTCAGTGATGAAGGTGTCGAACTTGTGGAGCGCGTAGTCCGGCAGGGGCTCCCTCAGGTCGAAGGTGAACATGTCAATGTCGCTGTAGCCGAGCTCGTCGGCGGTCTTCTCGATGAACTTCACGAGCCTCTCGTCAATGTCGAGGACCGCTATCCTCTTGGGAAGGCCGCTGAGCATCAGCGCTATGCTGGTCAGGTCGTCGTCGCCAAGGACGAAGACCTCCTTGTTCTCGAGGTCCCCCCGGGTGTGCATGAGGGCTATCCTGGCAACGGTGGTTTCCGGCGTAACGTAGGCCTGGTCGAAGTCGTGCTTCGGCTGCGGACGGTTCTTGACGATCTCCTTGAACTGCTCGAGCAGGTCGCTGAACGCTGAAAGCTCGACGGTCTTGCCCTCGCAGTGGGAGCAGGTGTAGTCCTTCCTGGCCCCTATCCCGTACTTCTCCACCAGCCTCTTCCCGCTCTCGGTCAGGACGACGTTCGGGCCGTCGAAGGCTATGTAGCCCATCTCGTGGAGGGTCGTTATGACCGCAACAACCAGCGGGAGAGGCTCCTCGCTGAGGTCAACGATGCGCCAGACGTCGCCGCTCGCCTGTATCGCGCTCAGAACGTTCTCAATGGTTCTCTCGTAGACGGGAATGCTCGTCTTCTCCTTGACCTTCTCAACTATCTCCATCATCGCAAGCACCTCCAGAAGCATTTCTGGTTCGTGGACGGGGTTAGGGTGGGCTTCTTTTAAGGTTTTCCCAGCGGCAAGTTTAATAAGCCGGCCCGCGATTGCCCCCCGATGATAAGGCAGATAGGAGACGACTTCGTCAAGCGCTACCGCCTTGAGTACAACCTGGAGGCCCTCGAGAGGGTTAGGGGAGAAATCGGAGAGGGGGCTTATTCCCGCCTCAGAGCTCTCCTCGAGTACCGCTTAACCGGAAAGGGATTCGACCGCTCCCCCATAGGCGTAAAAATAGCCCTCGCCTTCTCGGCCGGCTCCGATAGCACCGCCTCGCTCAAAATCCTCCGCTGGGCGGGCTTTGACGTGGTTCCCGTTACTGCAAAACTCCCCCAGATGAACGAGCGCGTTATCGAGAAGGCCAGGCGCGAAGGGGCGGTCCTCGTAGACGTTCCCAACTACCTCGATGTGATAACCGCCCAGATTGAGAAGGGGGCGCCGATATGCGGGAAGTGCCACTCCATGGTCATGAAGGCCGTGGAGGACTACGCACTGGAAAGGGGGATAAAAATCCTCGCCTCCGGCGACCTCCTGAGCTCCGGCCTCATCTCAGTTTACCGTTCCGGGGACCTCGTAATCCTCAACCTCCCGGCTTTTCTTGCCCTCGACAAGGCCGAGATAATCGAGCTCATCGGAGTGAAGTACGACCTGAAGTTCGGCTGTCCCCTCCTCTGGGAGGCGTTTCGGAGGGCTCCCAGCGTTAAACGCTTTGCGTTGCAGAGAATCCTCAGAGAGCTCAGAGCCAGGGCAGTTACCCCTGACATAGCTGAATCGCTGATACTCGATGTTCTCTCCCGTTAATTCCACAGTTCTGACCCAAAAGGTTTAAATGTGTCTCTTGGAATTCGGCCTTAGGTGATGTGAAATGGTAACGGAAGTTGACGTTCTCGCGAGGATGAAGGACATCATAGAGGACGATCTCGTTAGAACCGTCGAGATTAAAGATGACGGCACGCTCTTTATAGAGCTCGCGGAAGAGATTGACGATGCCACCCTGATAAAGCTCCAGACTGAGCTTGGAAAACTTGATGGCATCAAGGCAATAGAGATAAAACAGCCCAAAAAACGGGAAACTGCAGCCGAAAACGTCCAGCTGACCGAGGAGATGATTCTGGAGAAGCTGAAAGAGGTTATTGACCCTGAGATAGGTATCGACGTCGTCAACCTTGGTCTCATCTACGAGGTGAAGGTCAACCCCGACAACACCGTCTACATTAAGATGACCATGACGACCCCCGGCTGTCCGCTGACGATGTGGATCCTCCGTGCTGTCGAGGACAAAGTATTGGAGATCCCGGGGGTTAAAGACGCCGAGATAGAGCTGACCTTTGATCCTCCCTGGACACCGGACAGAATTAGTCCCGAGTATAAGAAGAAGCTCGGTCTCTACTGACTTGCTCTTTTTCTCCGTTTTTTCGGTTTCAGTTTCCCCGGGCAATCAATCTGTTTATTGTTGTCGGTAACTTTGTTTAAGTTCAGCAAGACTCTTTATGTTATTCAGAAACTACTTTGCGTTCATCATGCTTCAGCCGAAAAATTTATATCCAAAACTTTACGATTGTAGAGAGGTGATGCCCATGTCCAAATGGAGGGTCTGGATAGACGAGGAATACTGCGTCGGCGATGCCGTCTGCGTCAGCTTCTGCCCGGAGGTTTTTGAGCTCGATGAGGAAACCGGAAAGGCGAAGACCAAGGTCGATGTCATAGGGGAAGACCTATACGACTGTGTTAAGGAAGCGCTGGAGGCATGCACCGCGGCGTGCATATACATGGAGCAGATCGAATGACCCTCTTCTACTCCACTTTTGTTATTCCGGCCATCCTTAGGTAATCCTGTAGGAGAATGCTCATCAGAGTCCCGGTCTTCGGCTTTGGGCATTTCTCCACACTCCGGCCCATCGAAAAGTTTATATTCGTCGGAGTTCATCTAAACCCGGTGATGTTCCATGGCGTGGAAGGTTAGGGTTGACCAGGACGTTTGTATCGGAGATGCTATCTGTGCCAGCCTCTGCCCGGACGTCTTCGAGATGAACGACGAGGGCAAGAGCGTTCCGGTCGTTGAGGTTATCGAGGACGAGAACCTCTACAACTGCGCCGTCGAGGCCGCTGAGGCCTGCCCGGTCAGCTGCATTTACATTGAGGAGGCCTGAAGCCTCTTCTTTTTCCTTCTCATTGACCGCGTGTTTCTGAAGTTTCCACGTTGCTCCCCCAGAGAAGTTAACCCCGTTTTTGATGCCCTGGAAGAGAAAAAAGAAAAACCCCTGAAGAGAAATCACTCGAGCGTCAGGTTGAACTTCTTCGCCTGCTCAAGGACGTACTCCCTTATCTCCCCCGCCTTCGGGAGCTCTGCAACTATCTCGCCATCCTCTATGAGCGGCTTCAGGAGCGGCTCCACCTTGGCCCCGCAGACCGGGCACTTCTCGAGCTTCTTGTCGGCCGGAACGCGGTGGTAGTGGCCGTTCTCGCAGCGGTAGATCTGCTTCCTCCCGCTGAGCTTGCCGCGCTTGGTCACCGGCTTCCCCTCGACCTCAACTATGTCGAGCGAGAAGTCTATCGGCTTTGCGCTCGCTATTGAGCCGCCAACACCGAAAGCATCGGCAACGTCCGCGAGTTCCTTTAGGCTCTCCTCGTTCAGCCCGCCGCTGAGGAATATCTTGACGTGTTTGTATCCGCGCAGGTCGAGCTCCCAGCGGACTTCTTCAACTATGCGCCTGAAGTTGCCGCGCCTGGAACCCGGCGTGTCCAGCCTCACCGCGTTGAGCCTCTCGCCCAGTGCCTCCGCAGCCATAAGCGCCTCGAACTTCTCGTCATAGAAGGTATCCACCAAAGCGGTCCTCGGAACCTCAGGGGGCATTACCTCGTCGTAGTACTTCCAGGCCTTCACCTGGTCGCCGACGGTTATGATGAGGGCGTGGGGCATCGTCCCGACGGGCTTTTCGCCGATCATCTCGGCTCCCAAAACACCGGAGACGCCGTCGCAGCCACCTATGAACGCCGAGCGGTCTATCATCGGGGCTATGGCCGGGTGCATGTGCCGTATCCCGAAGGAGTAGACCGGCTTGAATTTAGCGGCTATCTTGGTCCTCAGCGCCGCCGTCGCTATCCCGCTCGCCTGGCTGAGCATTCCCAGTAAGGCG
>JAMOTW010000094.1 GCA_027062125.1 Thermococcus sp. | reverse complement strand
GTGGAGGAAGGTCGCCAGCAGGAAGTACGACCAGATGGAGTCCACCTTCCCCTCGGCCTTCAGGCCGTAGGCCACCCCAACGACGGCGCTCCATGTTGCGTGAGCCAGGGGGGTTAGAAAGGCCCTCGCCACGGTGACACCGAGGCCCCATCCAAGGCCGTACATGAAGTTCTCTGTCGCGGCGAAGCCGAGTCCTGCCGCGGTACCGTAAACCAGGCCGTCCATTATCCCGTCCATCTGGCCCGCCTT
This sequence comes from Thermococcus sp., assembly GCA_027062125.1. Lineage (GTDB taxonomy): Archaea > Methanobacteriota_B > Thermococci > Thermococcales > Thermococcaceae > Thermococcus. Next base: position 3,471 of record JAMOTW010000094.1, on the reverse strand, counting down.
GTAAGGCCACCTTATTGCAAGGGCCTTCGCGGGTTCCTCGACTATACCGGCCACAAGGGCAACGTAGAACGCCGACGCAGGAAGTAGGGGCTGGATCGCACCGCCGAGGGTCAGGAAGCTCTCAAGGAAGAAGGCTATTCCAACAGACAGGGTTCCACCGAGCACGAAGGTCCCCAGAACGTACCTCTTCGGCTCGGGCTCGTACTTGTCCGCGTGATAGAAGTACCACAGTATCGCCAGCGCGGGTGCGTAGGCGAAGAACACAATGCCGCTGAACACGTCCACGTCGTCCACCAAGAGAAAATATGAAAGGAGAATTTAAAGGTTTAGCATCCCCCGAGGAACTCCTCCAGGTCTATCCCCTGCTTCTTGAGGTAGTCCACGAGCTCCCTCGGAGGCTCGACTTCCGCAGTGTTGGGCCTCGCGATGATTATCCTGGTCACGTCCACCCAATCTGAGCCATCCTTCTTGTAGTGAACCGTTCTGTTCACCTCGAGGGGTATCAGGTCCTTCGTGAGCTTCATCTCAACCTGAGTCCTGTAGGCGCTTATCTGGTTGTTCTCAACGATGCCGCTGGTCTTGTTGGCGTAGACGATGTAATAGTCACCCTTCTCAACCACCTTGACGCCCTCGGTGTTCATTACCTCCCAGAGGCCGTCGAGAACCGTGGAGTTGAAGTCCGGCCCCTCACCCGGTCCGTAGCACGAGGCCTCCCAGCTGACGGTGCCGTTCCTGTCGAAGTAGGCCGCGTATCCTCTAGCCGTCGTGTAGTAGTACGACCTGTAGTAGGCGCCGCCTTTTGAGGTGGTGTTCGAGAGCGTTGAGACGGACTTGAGCTTCCCCTCGAAGTCGATGCTGCCGTTGGTGAAGAGCTGGGCGACGAGCTTCGTGCCGTTGTAGCTGTCGACTACCACGGTGTACCCGTAGCTCTTAAGGCCGGTTATGGCGTTCTTAAGATCCTCCGCCGTGAACGGGAGGTTGTTGGAGGTCGTCGTGGTCGGGGTGCCCGTTTGAGACGGCCCGCTGGAGATGCAGCCGGCGGCAAAAACGATGAGGGCGATAAGCAATCCAAGGTAAGCTCTCCTCATTTCATCACCCCTGGTAACTCCCACGCGGGGTATTAAAAGGTTAGCCTCCGAGCGAGCCGAGCGCGCGGGAGAGCTTTCCGAGCTCTCCGAAGTCGAGGAGTTCATCCTCCAGGGGAACGAGCACGCGGGCCTTTGAGATATCGTAGGCCCTCAGGAAGGGAGACACTATCTCCCTCAGCACGTCGTTGCCGTAGGCCCAGGGGCTGAACGCCGGAAGGACTATCAGCTCCCGACCCACGAGAAAAGCCGGCACCTTAACCAGCGCGCCCACCTCGTCGCGGAGCCTTATCGCGGGATGCTCGTGCCCGATTATGAAGCGCTCGCCTTCGACGAGTTTATGCCCGTGAACGAGCTTCCAGCCTCCGACCTCAAGCTCATCGACCACCTCGACGCCGAGCTCCCTCAGCCATAGGGTCCCAACGTCGTGGTTGCCCCTGACGAGAACCAGCTCATTGACCAGTGGGGAGACCTCCTCCACGAAGGCCTTCAGCTCCTCCCTCTCGCGCCACTCCGGGACGAAGGAGTGCTTCAGGTCGCCGTCTATGACGAGGCGCTTCGGCCTTTCCCTTTCGAGAATCCCCTTCAGCTTTCCAACGACCTCGTGGAAGACCCTCGGCAGGTAGAAGCCCTCCCTCGCCATGCTGACCTCGTAGCCGAGGTGGAGGTCGGCTATGACAAGTGTCCGTCCCAGTTTGAGGGCCTTTCCCGGCAGGGGCTTGGGCTTCATGTTTCGGGGTTGGGCCTTCGGCTTTTAAACTTTGTTAGGGAAACCGAAAAGGTTTTAAATCTGTCCACCAATGGCACAATGGTGAGTAAAAATGGCCTACATTGGTTTCGTCAAGAGTCCCTACGGCCCGAGCAGAACCTTCGATGCCATCCTCGACGAGCTGAAGAAACGGGGATTCACGATAGGATTCTCAAAGCACCACTGGGCGGGTGATTTGCCCTTCGGGCTCGTGATAGCGGAGACGGACAGGGGACCGGTCGCTATAAGGTGGTCCCTCGGAAGGGAGTTCTCGATAAAGCTGGAAAAAGTGGACAAAGATACCTACGACGAGTTCGTCGAGGACACGATAGAGTACACCAACGCGGACTCAGGATGAGCGCTCCTGCTTTACCCGCTCAATGACGTCGAATATGCTCCACAGGTCCCTTATGACGTGGAGGTGAGGTATCAGGGCCAGCTTCTCGGGGTTCTTCTCCACGAACTTCGCTGTGAAGGGGAAGTAGTACCAGACATATTCCGTGTTCTCGTCGCCGTGGCCGATGAAGCGCCAGGGCTTGTCGTCCACCCAGATGAATATCTCGTCGCCGTACTTCTCACGGACGAGCTTGAACGCCTCGTCTATCGTCAGCTCCCTGCCGAAAACTATCACATCGTCGAAGAGGTCGTAGATTCCCATCTCCTTCAGCCTTCTGACCTTCATGCCGTCTATGAAGTCCTCCGCCGAGAAGGAGATGACGATGTGACCATCTTCCTTGAGCTTCCTCAGCAGTTCCGGTGAGTCGTCTATGGGCTTCGTCAGCTTCGCCCTCTCCTCGAACCAGGCCTCGAAGAACTTCGTTCTCAGGAAGAAGGGCGGCTTTGACTTCTTCTTGTGTTTCCCGAAGGCGGGTCTCTCGAACTGCAGTTCTACCTTGGTGAGGAGCTTTGCCCAGAGGGCCTTCCCCGGGAGCCAGCGGTAGCGCCTCTGAAGGGCCCGCTTGAAGGCCTCTTCGATGCATGAGTAAGTGTCAGCGAGGGTTCCGTCGAAGTCGAAGGCTATGATCATTCAACCACCTCCCAGAGAGACGTAGAACTGACCGGCTTTTATGTGCTCCGAAACGAAGTCGTCCTCGGTTCCGTAGGCCCATATGACGCGGAACTTCTCCCCGAGGAGTATTCTGAAGTCGTAGGGGTCGCCGGTATCCAGCTTCCTGGAGAACTCGACGACGGTAAAATCGGCGTCCTCCTTGCCACCGTAGGCCTCGATGCTGTGCTCACCACTGTAGAATTCATCCGGGTTGTGCGGACCGGCAAAACCGCTCGAGTAGCTGTCACTTATCCCAACCGTCCCGTTCGGGAGGACGTAGGCGATGATTATATCCGTCTCCTTCATCCCGGCGCTTCCCCCAAAGCCCACGGCGAGCCAGCCGTGCGTTCTGGCCTTCATACCCACGAACATTGTCCCGTTCTCAGCGCGGAAGAACACCGCAAAGTGCCCGCCATCCACTGTGAAGTTGCTGGAGTACTCCCCGGGCCTTATAACCCCGTCGGGCTCCCACGGTGTGCTGGTTCCCATCTCGCCGGGAATGCTGCCTCCGCCGATGCATCCGGCGGCTACCACCGCGAAAACCGTCAGGAGCACCCCCAGAATCCTCATCCGCATCATGCCCTTAGCAT
>JAMOTW010000093.1 GCA_027062125.1 Thermococcus sp. | reverse complement strand
AAAGCTTTGCCGACATTCCGGAGAATCGCCAATTTTTTAAATCCCCACCTTGGAACATAATTGCTAAAATCCGATGGGTGGTGATGAAATGAAGGAGGTTAAAGCGCTGGTACTGCTGGTTCTGGTCTTCGGCGGTCTGGGCTTTGCAAGTGCTTGGCCGACCGACGGACCGACCCTCGACAACCCCATGAACGTCCACCAGAAGATGACCTACAAGGCCATACAGGCCGTCTACAAGGACAACCCGACCCTCGGCTCGATACTCATGCAGTACCAGGACCAGCTCCTCTACGGGGCCTACGATGAGGACTGGCGCGGCGGTAGCATAGAGTTCAACGGCAAGACCTACACCCTCCAGAGCCAGTACCACTTCCACGACCCGATGGACCACTCCGAGCTCATAACCGTTGATATCTTCGGCGATCGCGACAGCTCCGGAGCGGACATGGCCCAGAAGCTCTATGAGCAGGCGGTTCAGCTCTGGAAGCAGGGCAAAAGGGAGGAGGCCATGCTCTACCTCGGCAGGGCGGTTCACATACTCGAGGACATGGGAATGCTGATTGCACACACCACTCCTGCCCTCTTCGAGGACCTTGAGCAGTTCAGCTACATCGAGGACGCCCACGACTTCGTCGAGAACGATATCTCCCCCACCGTCGCCGATGACATACTCCACGACCGCGTCCCCCTCGACCTCACGCCGATAAAGTGGTGGCAGATTCCTCAGGAGAAGGGGAGGTTCATCATAGGGAAGGACATCTACATAGCCGACAACGAGAACGGTCACATGAGCCTTGCCAACGGCGTCGCCTGGGCCTACGCCGACCTCATCGCCCACAACGCATGGAGGTACATGCTCTACTCCACCGGCAAGGACATCAACCTCTGGAGCGAGCGCGGCCACCTCGGAAGCTACTTCTGGACGAAGGAGCTCAAGAAGGGCGACTGGAGCGTCCTCAAGCTTGAGTTCAAGGGAGCGAGCTCGATAACCATCGTCTTCAAGGACATAGACATGCAGAACGCATACTTCAAGAACCTCGGCTACGTTGAGGTCTACGACAAAAACTGGAACCTCATCGCCCGCTACGCCCAGGACCCGAACCCGCTCAAAGACACCAGAGTCACCGTTCCGGGCGACACGGTTTACATCTACACCCACGTTGATAAGGACGACTGGCTCGACGATGACGTGGACGGCTGGGCGGTAAGGAACATCGAGCTCCACGCCAACTTCGACGTGAACGCGCCGAGCGGCTTCAAGACCCTCGACGGCAGGACATACAGTAAGGTTCAGTGGGCCGTCTACGAGAGCATGGTCTACACCATAAGGGGCGTCGCCGGTTTGATGGAGAAGTTCTTCGAGGACGTCGGCGTTGCCGGCTGATCTTTCTCCATTCTTTATTGTTTATGTATGCCCATCTCCCTTCTCCCCGTGCCCGGGCACAAAGCATATATTCCCCTCGCCCAACTTTCAACGAGCATCTTAAAGCTCAGAAGGTGATAGGCATGGGAAGGCACTACCTCCCGAACCTTGCGCACAGGGATGAAATGCTGAAAGAAATCGGTTTCACATCGATTGAGGACCTCTTCTCCGACGTCCCCAAGGGGATGGTCAAGGAATTCAACCTCCCCGAGGGAAAAAGCGAGTACGAGGTCTTCACAGAGCTCAATGGAATTTTGAGCCAGAACAAAACCGTTCTCGAGATGCCAAGCTTCCTCGGGGCCGGGACGTACTTCCACTACGTTCCCGCGCACGTGAAGTACCTCATCGAAAGGAGCGAGTTCCTGACCGCTTACACACCATATCAGCCTGAGGTCAGCCAGGGCATGCTCCAGGCCCTCTTCGAGTATCAGAGCATGATAGCCGAGCTCGTGGGTCTCCCGATAGTCAATTCATCGATGTACGACTGGGGCACGGCGATGGCCGAGGCGGCGCTGATGAGCGCCCGCGTTACCAGAAAGAAGAAGTTCGTCGTTCCCAAGCACCTCAGTCCCGAGAAGAAGGCCGTCCTCAGAACCTACACCGCCGGCCCGGGCATGGAGATAGTGGAGGTTCCGTGGGACGAGAGGGGACAGCTCGACATCGAGAAGCTTAAAGAGGCCGTTGAAGGCGCCGCAGGAGTCTACATCGAGATGCCCAACTTCTTCGGCATCCTCGAGGAGAACATCGCGGAGATAGGAGAGGTAGCCCACGACGCAGGGGCGCTCTTCGTTGTTGGGGTTGACCCGACCATACTGGGAATCGTAGAGGCGCCGGGAGAGCTTGGGGCAGACGTCGTCGTTGGCGAGGCGGCCTACTTCGGAAACCCGATGAACTTCGGAGGCCCGAGGGCGGGAATATTCGCGGTCAGGAACGACAAAAAGCTCATCCGCCAGATGCCCGGAAGGGTCATCGGAATGACGAAGACCGCCGAGGAAAGAGGGCCTTCGTGATGACCCTCCAGACGAGGGAGCAGCACATAAGGCGCGCCAAGGCCACCTCAAACATCTGTTCGAACGAAGCGCTGGTGGCGGTGGCCGCCGCGATACATCTGGCAACGCTCGGGCCGAAGGGCCTGAAGGAGCTCGGCGAGACGATACTCAAGAACACCGCATACCTAAAGAAGCGCCTCGGCGAGGTCGGCGAGGTGGCCTTCGAGGGAATCAACTTCAAGGACGTTCCAGTTAAGTTCGAGGTGCCATACCACGTTATCCACGAGAGGCTCCTGGAGAAGGGCATACACGGCGGCTACTACCTCGGAAAGCACTTCCCGGAGCTCGGGGAGACGGCGCTCTTCGCGGCAACGGAAACGACGAGGAAGGCGTGGGTCGACGGCTTGGTTGAAGCGCTGAGGGAGATAATAGGCGAGGCGGAGCTGTGAGGTGGTGAAGATGTTCAGACAGGCCAAATGGGACGAACCCACTATCTTTGAGCTCTCACACCCCGGAAGGGTCGGCTACACCCTCCCCAAGCCGATTGAGGACGTTGACGTTGAAATCCCTGAAAAGCTCAGGAGGAAGACCCCTCTCAACCTCCCCGAGCTGAGCGAGCCGGAGGTTGTGAAGCACTACACCCGCCTCAGCGAGATGAACTACGGCGTTGACTCGGGCATCTACCCGCTCGGCTCGTGCACCATGAAGTACAACCCCAAGATAAACGAGGAGATGGCCGGTCACCCCGGAGTCGCCTACGTTCACCCGTACCAGGACGAGAGAACCGTCCAGGGAGCGCTAAGAGTCATGTGGGAACTGGAGCAGTGGCTCAAGGAGATAACCGGTATGGACCGCTTCACCCTCCAGCCCGCTGCCGGGGCCAACGGCGAGTTCACGGGCGTAATGGTGATCCGCGCCTACCACCTCGACCGCGGGGACACCCAGAGGACCGAGATGCTCGTTCCGGATTCAGCGCACGGAACGAACCCGGCCAGTGCGGCCATGGCCGGCTTCAAGGTCGTCGAGATACCCTCCAACGAGAACGGAACAATTGACCTGGAGGCCCTTGAGAACGCCGTGAGCGAGAGGACAGCCGGCTTGATGCTCACCAACCCCAACACCCTCGGCATCTTCGAAGACGAGATACTCGAGATAGCGAGGATAGTGCACAAGGCCGGTGGTCTGCTCTACTACGATGGTGCAAACCTCAACGCCGTCCTCGGAAAGATAAGGCCCGGCGATATGGGCTTCGACGTCGTCCACCTCAACCTGCACAAGACCTTCTCGACCCCGCACGGCGGCGGCGGTCCCGGCAGCGGGCCCGTCGGCGTCAAGGACTTCCTCAAGGACTACCTGCCGGTTCCGCTCGTGGG
>JAMOTW010000092.1 GCA_027062125.1 Thermococcus sp. | reverse complement strand
TATCAACGTCGAGTACTGGGAGACCCTCGGAAGGATCAAGATAATGAAGCTCAAGGGCGAGTGAGCCCTCTATTCTATTTAACCCCTTTTCTGAAACCTTTTAAGGAGTCTTCTTCAACCCCCTGGGAGGTGAGAGTATGGACTTCCTCTACACTTACGAGACTCTCAAGCTCGAGTTTCCGCTCGTCGAGCCGGAGGAGGCGGCCTTCACGATCCTCGGCGTCCCCTTCGACGGCACGACGAGCTTCAAGGCAGGAGCACGCTTTGGACCGACGCTCATCAGGCACGCGACTCTAAACCTCGAGAGCTACATCCTCGACTACGATATCGACATTGCCAAACTCCCGATAGCGGACATCGGGGACGTCGCGGTTGTCGCGGGGGACCCAAAGAAGACGACCGACAGGGTTAGGGAGACGGTTGAGGAACTGAAAAAGGCGAATCCAAAGACCAGTCCAATACTCCTCGGCGGTGAGCACTCCCAGACGCTTGGAGCGGTCGAGGCACTGAAACCGAAAAGCTACGTCGTCTTCGATGCCCACCTCGACCTTAGGGACAGCTACGAGGACAACCCATACAACCACGCCTGCGTTGCCAGGAGGATAAGCGAGCTCGGCGTTAAGGAGGCGATGTTCGGTATAAGGAGCGGCACGAGGGAGGAGGTTGAGTACGCGGAGAGGGAAGGTATAGCCTGGGTTCACGCGAGGGACTACGACTTTGACGCCTTCGTCGAGCTGGTGAAGCCCCTGCCCGAGCCGGTATACCTTTCGGTTGACATAGACGTCTTCGACCTCTCGCTGGTTCCCTCGACCGGGACGCCCGAGGCGGGGGGATTGTCCTTCTGGGACGTCGTCGAGGCCATAGAGTGGCTGGTTGAGAACAAAAGGATAGCGGGTTTCGACATAATGGAGGTGGCGGGAGAGAACCTGGGGGACATAACCGCCCTGACCGCGGCGAAGCTGCTGTTCTATTTCATAGGGGCAATGGGCAGGGAGCTCTGAGGTCTTATTTTACTTTCTCGCTTTTTTTGGCTTGGGGAGCAGATCAACGGAGCCCTCCCCGCTGAACTCCGGGATGTTCTCCATAGGTTCCGTCATTGAATACGGATACTTGAACGCATAAACCAGCATAATCCCCGTCAGGAAGCCGAGAACCTCCATGACGACGTCCTGTATCTTGTTGTCCACGGTTTCGCGGAGCCACGGCATGAGCGGTTGCATCAGGACCTCGAAGACCTCCCAGAAGAGGCCGACGAAAACCAGGGCCGAGAGACTTATCGTGGTTATCTTCCTGCGGCTCCAGCCCAGGTTGTAGGTCCTCGATGATTCAAGGACGACCTCGTTAAATATGACCCACGTGACGAGGCCGCCTAAGTAGTGGCTGGGAACGTCCGCACGGCCCCAGATCTTGTTGTAGAGGTCAAGATGAACAAAGGGCACGTTGAGAAAGGTAACGTGGGCGGCCATGAATATCGCGAAGAGTGTGTAAACCCCATCGTTGTAGAACGGGCTGACCCAGGGCCAGACTTTCCTGTGGGGGTGGGGATACAGCTTTCTGACTAGGGTCGGGACGAACACGGCCACGAGTCCGGCGACAGCTGCCGTAACCTGATCGGAGGTGCCGTACATGAGCACGCTTATAAGGTCAACAAAAACGATGGCCCGGGCAGTGAAGATGATTGCCTTTTCCAACGCCTTCATGTCGGTCACCAGTCAATCTACTGACCTTTTTAATCAGTACACCATTTTATACCTGTCGAACCCCGAGTAAAGTGCTGTTCAAACTTGCATGAACTAAAATAAAACTAGACGCTCCGAATACTGTAAAACACTGAAAACAGGGTAAAATACTTCCACATTTAAGCCGAAGCTCCCAATGTATCGATCTTTCCGGTAATCCCGCCGTTGGAGACATTCCAGGAGAATACTGGAACATCCCACTGGTACAATGATCTAAACGTTCCTGAAATGTCCCTTTTGACTCACAAACCCTTAAATAGAACTTTTTTCACGTATTAAGGTGGGTGAAGGCGATGGAGGTTGAAGCCGCCCTCGAAAAGTTTCACTCACTAAAGCTGACGGACATTATGCCAAGGTTTGAGACCATGCCCGTTGTCACCGCGGACACGGACCTTCTAAGCGTCCTCAAGATACTCCGGACGAGGCACCACGTCTGGGTCGTCAAGGACAGGGAGAGCATGGAACTCATCGGAATAATCCGCTACATGGACGTCGTAGACGTTCTCCTTCCACCGGAGGCACACCGCTTCAAACTGGGGATGACAAGTAAGACCATGAAGTCCCTCCTCGGGGGAGCCGCGAAGGCCGAGGACATAGCGGAGAGGCACGTGCTTACAATAGACGGCGACGAAACAGTTCTCGGCGCGATCCAGAAGATGCGCAAGTACAGGATACAGGTGCTGGCCGTTGTTGAAGGTGGGAGGCTGATAGGGGAGATAAGCCTCCGCATCCTGATCGACGAGCTACTGAGACTCCTGAGGGTGGGGGGTGCACAATGGAAACAGTGACGTGGCTGCTGTTCGCGGTGGGAATCTCGCTGATACTGGCGAAGATAGGCGACTCCATAATCGAACGACATGAGCTTCCGGGCGTCCTCGGAGAGCTCCTAATGGGAATGCTCCTCGGAAACCTCGTCTATTTCGGAATCGTTGGCCCGGAGTACCTGCCCATAGTCAGCGGCGAGGGCTTCACCACCGACATGACCGTTGTTGCCAACTTCCTGGCCAAGCTGGGTATAATCTTCCTGCTCTTCCTCGGTGCCCTCGACGCTGACCTCGATCAGCTCAAGAAGACCGGGATCACGGCCACAGTCTCGACGGTTCTCGGTGTCTTCGTCCCCCTGGTTCTCGGGTGGTTCGCCCTCATGGAGATGGGCTACCCGAGCAGGGAGGCCTTCGCGGGCGGCGTTCTCCTCACCGCGACCAGCATCGGCCTGACTGTTAGGGTGATGATGGATCTGGGGGTTCTAAAGAGCGAGGTTGGCGCGGCCTCCCTGAGCGCGAGCGTTATGGATGATTTTCTTGGTATAGCCCTTGTCATCTTTGCCGTTGGAACCGGGAGCCTCCTCGAGCTGAGCGCCAAGATAATCGCGTTCTTCGTGATAACCGGCGTCGTATGGTGGTTCCTCGTTGAGCACTACGTCCGCTTTGCGGAGAGACTCCAAGTCGAGAAGGGCGTCCTCGGCATGGTCCTTGGGATGATGTTTCTCTTCGCGGCTTTAGCCGAAGGCTGGTTCGCGGCGGCGATCGAGGGTGCCTTTATGATGGGCCTCGTCCTGTCCAAGCTCCCCGAAGGAAAGCGCCTCATGGACGACGTCAGGGCGATCGGCTACGGCCTGCTGATACCGTTCTTCTTCGTGCACACCGGTGCCATGCTCAACCTCACCGTCTTCGAGAACGCCAACGCGCTGATCCTCGCTGCGGTCCTGACGACGGTTGCCGTCGTGGGAAAAATCTTCGGCAGGGGCCTCGGTGCGTGGATAACAGCGTGGGGACGTGGAAGGGACTTTCTCTTCACGAGGGAGAACTTCTGGATGTCCCTCCAGATGGGCATCGGTTCGGTTCCGAGGACTGAAGTTGCGCTCGTCGACCTCATGGTGGCAATCCACGGCGGCGCGATAAGTCCCGAGCACGCCCCGGAGTTCATAGCGGCGACGCTGATATTCATAACGGTCTCGGTGCTGATAACCCCACCGCTCCTCAAGTGGGCGTTCAGGGAGGAAATAGAGATAACGAGGGCGCAGAAGGCCAGCGCAAAGGTTGAGAGGATAGAGAACACGAAGAAGAGGATAAAAGAACTGAAGGGCTCCGGATGAGCCTTTCTCTTTTCTCATCAGCCGAAGAAGGCGCCCATCATGTCCATCTGCTCCTCGCTCATGGACTTTATCTTGAACTCCGGCATCCCGGGGAGCAGTTTCTCGTATTCTTCCTTTGTGATTTCCTCGGCCTGTCCGTTCTTGACCAGGTAGAAGACCCCATAGTCCGGGTCACGGTACGCAACGAGGAACTCCTCAACCTCGATGTCGTCGAAGTCCACGAAGATGACGTTTCCCCCGGTGTATGGGCGCCTGCACTTGAATGGGAAGCTTGAGGAGTTGAGCATCGCATCTCCCAAAGCCTGGTTGGCCTTCTCGCCGTTTATCTCGGTCCAGAACCTCCTGCCCTCGAAGTCACCCTCAACGACGATGAGAAACCTCTTCCCGTCGAGCTCGACCAGGGGGGCGCCTTTCTCCGCGAGTATCTTGAACAGCACGCCGATCGTCTCGGCGTTCCTGAGGGAAGCAACGAATCCTTCAACCTTCATAGTTTCCACCGGTGGGGGGTTCGGGAAGGAGGTATAAAAGCTTAAGCTTTTTATTTGGGACGCCAACTCCATTTGATGACCTCAGGGGACGGGGTGTACCTCAGGAAATGGGGCATGGTAATGGCATTCTCCATACTGGCCGGCCTAGTGGGAGGCTTGGGTGCGGTAGTTTTCAGGGTGTTCATAGGCGTCGTTCACAGGTTTTTCTTCGAGTGGCTTCTCCCCAAGGTTTCCTACGAAGTGGGAGGCTTTAATCTCGGTTACCTGATCCTCCCCACGCTCGGCGCGTTCATCGTCGCGTTCTTCGTGATCAAGTGCCCCGAAATCAGGGGAAACGGCATCCCGGAGGTCATAGAGGCGGTCATATTCAAGGGCGGCAACATCCCCGGAAAGTTTGCCGTTCTGAAAACGATAGCCACCGCAATAACCATAGGCTCCGGCGGCAGCGTGGGACGTGAGGGCCCGATAGGATTCATTGGTGCTTCCCTGACCTCCATTCTGGCACACTGGTTCAACCTGTCGAGGGAGATGAAGAAGCTCCTGGTCACCTGTGGTCTGGCAGCAGGCATAGCCGGCACCTTCAACACCCCGCTCGCGGGGGCTATGTTCGCCCTGGAGGTCGTCTATATGGGCGCCTTCTCGATAAACCTCGTGCCCATATTCATAGCCGCAGTCACAGGGAACGCAGTCACCCTCGCCGTCCTCAAGGGGGCGGTGGAGATAGACATCCCCGGGGACATCGGGCACACACTTCCAGAGCTCCCCCTGTTCTTTCTCCTTGGGCTAAGCCTCGGCCTCCTGGCGGCGTTCTACGCGCGGTTCCTCTATCGCGTTGTTGACGGGTTCTCGAAGGCAAACGTGCCCGAAATCATAAAACCCGCGGTGGGCGGCTTTGGAGTCGGCGTTCTCGGGATGCTGTTTCCGGCGTACGGCATATTCGGAATAGGCTACGAAGGCATGAGGATGGCGTTCTACGGTGAGCTGGCGATTGGACTGCTCGTGACCCTCGGGCTGGTTAAGATGCTGGCCACCGCCCTGACGATAGGCTCAGGCCAGAGCGGCGGTGTCTTCGCCCCGAGCCTCTACATAGGAACAATGTTCGGAGCTGCCTTTGGGGAGATCGTGAGGCTCCTTTTCCCCGGCCTCGGCTCGAACCCCGCAGTCTACGCCCTGGCCGGAATGGCGGCCTTCTTCAGCGGTATGACCCAGGCCCCGCTAACTCAGATACTAATGGTAACGGAGCTCACCAGGAGCTACGCCGTTCTGCCCGCGGTGATGACCTCCGCGACCATAGGCTTCCTGACGGCCAGGTTCTTCCTCAAGGGGGAGTCCATCTACACCCTCAAGCTCATCAGGAAGGGCTATCACATAAGAACCGGAAAGCCGGTCATACTTGAGACAATCTCCGTCGGCGAGATAATGACCCGCGAGCCGGTTTACGTCACCGAAGACCAGACGCTCTTTGACGTGGAGCACCTGATAGGCGAAACCGGCCACGACTGCTTCCCCGTTGTCAACGAAAACATGGAGGTAGTGGGTATAGTCGGCATAAAGGACATCCTCAAAAAATCCTCCAGCATCAAGCGGATGCCGGTGAAGAAGTTCATCCGCCGGGCCTACGGAGTAACCTACCCAACCGAGACTGCCGAGGAAGCTTTCGAGAAGCTCATGGCCTACGACCAGAACCTCCTGCCGGTGGTCGAGAGCCCCGAGAACAGGAGGCTCATCGGAGTCGTGACCAAAAGGGACATATACCGCGCCTACTACCGCGGTCTGGAGGGAATGTACATAGACTGAGGTGGTTTCATGCAGGTTGATGCCGACCTTCACATACACTCGCGCTACTCCAAGGCGGTCTCGAAAGCCATGACCATCCCCAACCTCGCCGAGAACGCGAGATTCAAGGGGCTCGGGGTAGTCGGAACCGGCGACATCCTCAACCCGAAGTGGGAGGAGGAACTGTTAAGGTACACCGAGAAGGCGGACGAGGGGACCTACGAGAGGAACGGAATCCGCTTCCTCCTCACGGCCGAGGTGGAAGACAATCGGCGCGTTCACCACGTCCTGATTTTTCCGAGCATCTCCACCGTTCGGGAGATGAGGGAGGAGCTAAGAAAGTACTCGGGGGATATAGACACCGAAGGAAGGCCGAGGGTTAACCTCCCTGCGTCGGAGATAGCCGACATCGCCAACGAGCTAGGCGTCTTGATAGGGCCGGCGCATGCCTTCACACCCTGGACGGCTCTCTACAAGGAGTACGACAGCCTCGGGGAGGCATACCAGGGGGCAAAGGTGCATTTTCTTGAGCTCGGCCTCTCGGCGGATTCGGAGATGGCGGACAGGATAAAGGCTCACCACTCGCTGACCTACCTCAGCAACAGCGATGCCCATTCTCCGATGCCCCACCGTCTCGGAAGGGAGTTCAACCGCTTTGAAGTGAGGGAAGCAACCTTCGAGGAGATACGGAAGGCCATTCTGAAGAGGGGAGGTAGAAGAATCGTCCTCAACGCCGGCCTTGACCCCAGACTGGGTAAGTATCACCTTACCGCCTGCTCCCGCTGTTACACAAAGTATTCGCCGGAGGAGGCGCGCGCGTTCAAGTGGAAGTGCCCAAAATGTGGCGGCAGAATAAAGAAGGGCGTTCACGACAGAATCCTTGAGCTGGCAGACACGGAGGAGAGACCGAAGGACAGGCCGCCCTACCTCCGCCTAGCCCCCTTGGCGGAGATAATCGCGATGGTGGTAGGGAAAGGAGTCGAGACGAAGGCAGTCCGCGTGATTTGGGAGCGCTTTTTGAAGGAGTTCGGAAGCGAGATAAGGGTTCTCGTCGATGTACCGCTTGAGGGTCTGGCGGAGGTTCACGAGGAGGTTGCGAAGGCCATCTGGGCCTACAGGGAGGGCAAGCTAATAGTAATCCCCGGCGGTGGCGGAAAGTACGGCGAGATTAAGCTGCCGGAGGAAATAAGAAGGGCCAGAATAGAGGACCTCGAAGCACTTGAGGTCGAAGTTCCAAAGGAGGAATACCGGCCGAGGCAGACGAGCCTCATGAAGTTCCTCGGGGGAAGCCGCGGGGCTAAGTGAAGCACCTTCCCCTCGCGCCGGTTCTTTTTATCACCTTTCTGCAGGCACCCTTCAGCTTTTCTGCATTCTCCTCGGGAATTCCATCATAGGTGAAGTCCCAAGTTCCCATTTCTATCCCTGCGGCGTACTTGATCCTGCCGTTCTCCCTCA
>JAMOTW010000091.1 GCA_027062125.1 Thermococcus sp. | reverse complement strand
TGAGCTGGAGCTCTTTCCTCCTTATCTCCGCCTCCATGGCTTCGATACTGGCCAGCATTTCCCTCTGCATTCTGTCGAGCTCTGCCTCGAGCATCCTCCTTGCCTCTTCGTCCTTCATTCTGCTTATCTCCTCGATGAGCCTCTGCCTCTCCTCCTCGAACTGGCGTTTCATTTCCTCCTTCTCCTGGATGAGCCTCGATATCTCGGCTTCCTTTGCGGTTTCAAGCCTTCTCCTGAGCTCCTCCTTCTCCCTCTCGAAGTTCCTGAGCATCTCTTCCATCTGGCGCCTGAGCTCCTCCATTTCCCGCTCCTTGACCTCCAGTCTTCTCTGGTACGTCCTCTCCACAGCCTGCGTCTCCTCCCCTGCCATCGTGAGGAAGTCCCTGAACCAGTCGAAGCGCACCGTTGCCTCTGCTATGGCCGTGTTTATCTTGCCCTTGTAGGAGTCCCACTTGGTCTTGAGGAACCCCCGCAGGGGGAGCTTTATCGAGGGGTCGTTGAGGGCATCGTCGATCCACCTGTCCACGCCGTGGTAGTACTCCCTGAGGAGGCCAAGAACGTTGTTATCCCTGTGCATTATCTTCTTCATTATGTCCTCCTTGGAGTATATCTCGAAGACGTTGTAGCGGAGAACTCTCTCGAGGGCCTCCAGCTCCCTGTCCCTGTACCTCCTGCTGGCCGGGAGGTAGGTTTCCCCGTTCTGCTGAAAACTCCATGCGAGTATGGCCAAAGCCCCCTCGAACTTGCCCCTGAAGTGCATGTCGAGGTCCCTCAGGAACTCCCCGCACTCGCCGTCGAGGTAGCGGTCGTAGTTCTCCTCTATCTGGTGCCAGAGCTTTTCCCTCCTGGAGAAGCTCTCCACAGCCACATCGAGGCCTTCCTTCAGGACGCGCTCGGCGGGCTTCAGGAGCTCCTTAACACAGTCCGTCTTTCCTTCCTCAAATATCCCCATTTCAATCACCCGCGAAGAGCTTAAGCTCTTCATCTATCCTTTCGGCGAGAAAATCAACGGCATCGCCGTAGCCTTCAATCTCCAGGGTCACCCTCGTCCTGCCGTTTCCATCGATGGTGGCCCTTATGGTGGCCCTCCCCTTCCTGGTGTACACGCCGTAAACCTTTGCCTCGTTCTCCGAGTGGGAGTAGCCGGCGTTCATTTTGGAGAGCAGGTAGTCGATGAACCTCTCGACGACCTTCCTCTCCTCTGCTATGGTGTACTCAAGGGTTCTCCGCTTTGCCTTGACTTCCTTCTCGACCCTTCTCGCGCTGTACACCTCGACCTTCTCCTCGGCGTTGCCCTCAAGCCTCGAGAAAAGTTCCTCCAGAAACTCCCGGGTATCGTCCGTTTCGATGTAGAACACCGCTCCCCTGGGCTTTTTCACGGTGGCTCGTGAAGACCATTTGTCAAGAAGGTAGTCTATGCGCTTTCTCTCGGCATCATTATCGTACGTGACGAAGACTATGTAGCCCATACGCACCACTGCTTTGAATTAGTCGTCCATCTTATTTAAAGTTTTCTCCGATTTGGAGGATACTATGTGCCTCTGCAATGCCCTTAACAGGATTTGGCTGGCTCGTTCATAACGGGGTTTTGTGGTGTTTGGCGAACTACTGGAACCTCCCGTGGTGACGTTGCGTTTCCCAGACTTTAGGGCGTTATAGAATAAATGGTTTTCGCCCTTTGAAAAGTTCCGTCGTTATCGAGTCCACAAAACAAATAAATACGTTTTGCGAGATACAACTTACATACCCGTGTCCCACTGACGGATTTTCCCTGGTTGGGGTGGTCCATGAAGTGCGTCCACAGCTACCGTCACAACCCCATCAAGGAGTGCCCCAGAGAGGCGGCAGAGGATTCGGCATTCTGCCCCTTCCATGAGCCCGTTGGCGGGAAGGATTTTGAAGGGGCCGACCTCTCCGGCGAAGATCTGGAAGAGGCTTACCTCTCGGGCGCCAACCTTAGAAAGGCCAACCTGGAGGGCAGCAACCTGCGCTATGCAGATCTGAGCGATGCGGACTTAACCCACGCCAATCTGGGTTGGGCTTTACTCAATTCCGCGGACCTCAGCGGTGCCAGTCTATCCCATGCCAGTCTGAGTAACTCCCGTCTCGATGGCAGTGACCTGACGGGGGCAAGGCTCATAAGCGCCGACCTCTCACTGGCGAGCCTTGAGAACGCCACACTGGCCAATGCAGATCTCCGGGGAGCTGAGCTCTACGGTGCAAACCTGAACGGTACCAACCTCTTCAACACAGACTTCAGAGGCGCAAAGCTCTATGGGGTCTCCCTGGCCGGGGCCAGGAACCTCCGCTACGCGAAGTTTGATCGGGTAGTCGTTGAGGAGGTTATGGGGGACAGGCTCGTTAGGGAGGGAAGGTACGCCGAGGCCGCTGAGAGCTACAACCGGGCGATAGACGTTTACCTCCTGTTAAAGAAGCTCTTCACCGAGCAGGGGATATACGACATGGCGAGCACCTACTCCGTGGGCGAGTGGAGGGTGCGTGGAAAGATCCAGAGACTGGCCCACCGGGTTCCCGGTAGGTACGTTGAGGCCTTCGTTCCTCTCACGGCGAGGTCCGGAAAAAGATGGCTCACCTTCCTTGAAGGTCACCTCCGCTGGCTCGTCAACCGCTTCCTCTGGTACACCTCCAGCTACGGTGAGAGTCCGGGTAGGGTCTTTCTGACAACCGTGGCTGTCATTCTCCTTTATGCCTTTGTTTACACCCTCCTCGGAGCCGTCAGCGGAGCTGTGGGATTTTGGGAGAACCTCTACTTCAGCGTGGTGACTTTTACCACAGTCGGCTACGGCGACTACGTGCCAGAACCGGGCTACCACCTTTTGGCGGTGAGTGAAGCCTTCCTTGGAGCGTTCATGATGGCCTTCTTTGTCGTAGTGCTGAGCAGGAAGGTGATAAGGTAGCAGCCGTTCCCTCTTCAGTTGTCTAACTCCCCTGTTTATCCTTGTTGTAAACCTCATGCTCGCAGTATTCCATGATCCTTCCTGAAATACGCTTTGAAGTTTCGGCAAGCTCTTCCAGGAAGCTGCTGGGGATTTTTGGAGGTTTTAAGAACAGGTAACTTTCCTTCTCAAAGGTGATGGCCTTAATATCCTTTGGGCTCCTCTTCTTCAAAGTATCACATAGGTTAGTTTGCCTGTCTTTACCAAACCGCTGGAGAGTTGATAGAATCTTCCTGACGGCACCCTCCTCGATGTTTCTTAGTTCGAGTCCTTTTCTGGTGGTGATCATGTACATGTCGTAAATGTCCCTTGCGTGGAGTTCTTTTCTTGTCAAAAGGGCCCTGAATTTTTCTGCAAGAATTTCTTCAAGGCTGTAGGCGGTAACGTTGAGGGAACTGTAAACTTCAAGGAGAGGTTTGGGAATATCGGGCAAATTGATTCTCTGCCACTTCAGCAGAGTCCTTGCGGTGGTTGAAACGTAGTCGAAAAGTTGTTCCTCTCCAAAGAGAACCTCCAGCTTGAAGAGGGCTCCTGTTTCTTTGTCGCGATATTTGATAACCCAGAGCTTTCTTTTTCTCGTGCCAAACCATTTCTCCTCCTCTTTTTCGAAGCCCAACATGTCCAAAAGTGGCGTGATGGAGTTCCGAATTAGCTCGCGGGTCTCTGATGCATGTTTGGGCGATTCTGCTGAAACAAAGTCCAGATCCTCACTGAATCTGTAATAGCCTAGATGGCATTTCACTAGGCACGTCCCTCCCCGGAACACCAGCTTTTCGCCCAGCTCCTCGTTATCGTATATACCCCTCAATAGGGCGTGGAGGATTACGTCCCTCTCAACAAGTTCTGGAGAGACTCCCAGTTTGTTACTGACGTGTGCGGCCAGCAGCTTTACCAGAGACCGGTTTAACCTACTGTTCAACCTCCTTCCTTAGCGAGAGAGGATAAACTTGGACGTATGAGAGCAGTTTTCTCCGGTCCGTTTGAGGGAGATACGTTCTGAAAACTCTCTCCGCCGTTTCTCTGCTCACAGTTCCATAGCGTGAGAGGTACAGGAAATCGAGGAGGGTTTTTTCGGGATCCGAGGTTTTAAGTTCCAGCCCTCCAACCCGTTCAATCCCGAGTTTAAAGAGGGGTTCTTTCATTCTTACGAACATAACAGGAGTGCCGTTTATCTTTACAGGCCGGCTGCGCGTTAGCTTTGAGTTGATAACGTAGATCGTGCTGTAGTATTCCTGTGTTAGACCGTTGAGCCTTAGGGCGGTGTAGAGTCCGAAATACCAGTTCTCTGTGAGCTTCTCCATCACGGTGCTGACGATTTTGAATGTTGAAGCTGTTCCGATAAGCCTCTCCCCGGGAGTTTTGACGTAATAAATGCCGCTAATGCCTTTGATCAGGTAGCCCCTTTTGAGTAGGTATTCCCTCCATTCATCGAAGTCGGTTATTCCGAGGGTTAATGCGATTTCACTCAGCTCTTTCCTGGTGATAGCTTTTCCTCCGTACTCCGTGAGCAGGAATTTGACTTCAAATCTCATGCCACTAGCTAGTTAAAAATCGGTTAAAAAAGTTACGATTTTTAACTAACTCAAAAAAGTAAACAGGGAAAGGGATAGGCAGACTTAAACCTTCCCGAACCCCATTCTTATCTTGTGCACGATTATTTCGGCTTTTTCTATCAGCTCCTGCGGTATATCCAAGCCCTCCTCCAGCCTGAACTTCACCTGCTCGGCAAGCTTTTGGACTTCTTCCTTAAGTTCGCCCTTAACGTAGAAGACTAAATCACTCGCGTACTTGTAGGCCTCTCCGGCGTTGTTCGTCTTCAGGTTGATGAGCAGGAGCTCTGTCAGGTAGTATTTTGCCCTCCCAACGTCGCCGAGGGTCTTACTCTCCTTCAGGCTCTCCGAATAGGTCATGTTGAGAACCTTAGCCAGATCACGCTGGAGCTCTTCAACGCTCTGATAACGCTCCTCCTTCCTCTTGGCGAGCATCTTCATGATGATGGGCTCGACCTTCTCCGCTTCCGGATTCAACTGACTTGGTGGAACCGGCTCATCCCTGAGAATGCCCATCATCACCTGACTGAGTGAGCCTTCAAAGGGCAACCTGCCAGTGACGAGCTCGTAGAATATAACCCCCAACTGCCATATGTCAGTCCTCTCGTCCGTGTGCCCGTACTTCTTGTCAATCTGCTCTGGAGCCGCGTAGAATGGAGTAAAGCTCGTCGTAGTCGTTGCACTCATGCTCTCCTCAAGGACTTTACTCAAACCCCAGTCGCTGATCTTTGGTAAACCGTTCTTGAGGAGAACGTTGCTGGGTTTCAAATCCCTGTGCACGATTTTCTTTGAGTGCGCGTATTTGAGTGCTTCGGCAATGTTGAAGACTATCAGCGAGGCTTCATCAACCGGCAGGGGTTTTTGAAGCCTTGCCAGCGAGCCTTCGCAGTACTCCATCTCCAGGTACGGCACGGGAAGGACGTTCACGTCGTAGAGTTCGACGATGTTCGGGTGCTTCAAGTGTAGCCAGTTGGTTATCTCGCGCACGAAGGCCCTGCCAACTGCCGGGTCGAGGGTCTTCGGAATCTTGAGGGCTACAACCTTTCCATCCTTCCTCTTCGCCCTGTAAACCCTCGCGAAGCCTCCTTCGCCAATGTACTGGAAGTCCGAGTAGAGTTCTTGTAAAGCTTCAACCGGGTTGAGGATTGGAGTGCTCGTGAGGGCCGAGGGGGTCACTGCTGCCGCGCCCATTCTGGCAGTTTTCGTTACCTTGACCGGGACAACTTTTCTGAAGGAACCCTTATCGGACTCCACTTTGATAGTGAAGTCAAAGTCGCCCATGAACCTGGGCTTCACGGTGATGCTCTCGCCTATCGTCCTCCCTGGCTTGACGCGCGGGAAGTTCACCTTCTCCTCGCTCAGCTCGAAGTAGTCCACGTTTTCGCTCAGGTCAATGGTGAGGGAAAGGTCCTCGGAGAACCTGTTCGTCACTATTATGGAAACCTCTGTCTCGACCTTGTGCGGCATTTCAGTTGGAACGTCGAGCTTGAGACTCTCCTTCAGAAGTTCGAGCCTCTGCTTCTCCTCCGTGAGCTTGATCTTTTCCTTGATGGGAGTGATGTTTTTATTCAGGGCCTTTGCAATGCTCAAAGCTTCCCCGTAAAGTTTTAATGCCTCAACGTAGTTACCGCCCTCGAAGGCGGCGTCACCTTTTGAGACTAGGTTTTCCATCTGAACCTCAAGAGAATAAAGTTTTTCTCGAACCTTATCCTCGGCGTTTAAGGATGTGGCAATCCTCAACGCGTCTTTTAGTGCCCTGACCGCGGGTGTATATTTCCGATTCTCAATAAAAGAATTAGCAGAGGTTAGGAGGTCGTTTAATCTTTTGAGCTGTGTTTCTCTGTCTATCGTTATCTCGGTACGCTCCGTGTTCTCTTTAAGAAACTCGGCATTTATTGAACTTTTATTGTACCTGGTGTATCCGATGTATCCTCCGTAGCCCAGGCCCACTACCAGGAGAAGCCCTATCACGGCCAAGAGAACCGTATTCCATGTGTATCTGCTCTTGGCGTCATCAATCGACTTGCTGGCGTCGTTCAGCAAGCTCTCCACCTGGGCCACGTTCGTAACAATGTAACCCTCAATCCCGCCCGAAGCCAACACGGTGGAATCAAACTCGTTCACGGCCGCTATGAGGCTCTTCGCATCCTGGGCGTTCTGAGCTTTGAGGTACGCTCTGAGGATCATCAGTGTCGCATTGACCTTCCTCAGCTCCTCCTCCGCCCGTCTGAGCTTGTCGTCCGCGCTTATGATCGATATGGCCGGCTTATTCTTTCTGGCCTCCTCGAGTCTCTTCTGAACCTGCTCGTACCTCTTTTCCAGTTCTTTGAGCTTCTTCTCGTCCACACTGGTCTCATTAACAGCGAACTTCTTCTTCATCTGCTTCAGGATTCTCTCCCTGATGGCTTTGAAATCGCCGTTGTTGATCACTTCAACCGCCAGCGAGATGGCGTTATCGTAGTTCCCCTTCGAGAGAGCCGTCTTAGCATTCTTGAGCTTGGGTTCGAGGGGCGGTATTATCGCGTCATAATAATCCTTGGGAAGCGCTCCGTAGGTTCCCTTCAGTTGCTTTATTTCTTCGTCAGCTTTTCCAACGAGGCATTCCGCGAGGGGCTTCTTGACTTTTTCCAGGGCGGCGCTAGCGGATTTCAGGTGTAACACTGCCTCGGGTATCCTGTTCTGGGACAGACTCTTCCCCGCTTGTTCTAGCTGTTGATTGGCGGTTTTCAAGTTGTTCTCAATGGTGTTCTGACCGGTCGTTCCATTGCAGTGTTTAGTGATGTAGCCGTTGTATGTGTTGTAATCCGCTTGAAGGTCGTTCAACTTGCCGGACACTATCCCCCTGATGCGGCTCATGACTTCGTTAATGGTGGTGTTAGCCTGGTAAACGTTGCCCGCGTTCAACAGTTCCTTGGCAAATGTAATATTGCCTTCAATGCTGCTTAGGGTCTCGTTGTCCACGTCGAGGAACTTCCTGTTTTCCATGATCGCCCGGAGCGCGCCTTCGGCGGAGGTAATCTTCTCCTCGACCTCTTTTGAAGCGGTGAGACACTTTTCAATATCGCCCTTAATCTTGTCCAGCTTCCATCTAACCTCCAAAAGCTTGGACAGGGCGTCTGA
>JAMOTW010000090.1 GCA_027062125.1 Thermococcus sp. | reverse complement strand
GCCACGACGAAGCCGTTTTCAGCGTGCGGGAGGCCGTAGGAGACCGCGACGGTTACGAGCCTGTCCCTGAAGGAGCCGGTAGGGTTCCTCGTCTCATCCTTTATGAAGACGTTCAGGCCGAGCTCCTCCGAAAGCTTCGCCCTTATGAGGGGGGTACCCCCCTCGTGGAGGCTGATAATATCCTTAACGTCCGGCAGAAGCTCGCGGTACCTCCAGACCCCCGGCCCCCTTCCCTTCCAAGGGGAGATGTCAATCCCCTCGTAGTCGTACTCTATCCTGAGGGGCTCCCCGCAGCAGGTGGGGGAAATAATGGAAGAATAGGGCCGTCCGCAGTTTGGACAGCGGACCCTCATTTCAATCCCTTCACCGAGCCTTCACTTGAGCCTTATGGCATCGAGGTTGTTCGGGGCGCGGGTCGAGATGCCGAACTTCTTGTGAATGCTGGTCGAGAGGTCGAGGCACTTGTGGGCCTCACCGTGGACGGTTATGACCCTCTCCGGCCTGGGCCTGAGCCTGGCGATGTAGCTTATGAGCTCTCTCCTGTCCGCGTGACCGGAGAAGCCGTCGATGGTATGAACCTCCATGTTGACGTTGACGACCTCCGTCTTTCCATCCTCGCCCACGAGGGGTATCTCGCGCACGCCGCGCTGCACCTGCCTTCCGAGGGTTCCCTCCGCCTGGTAGCTGACGAAGATCATGCTGTTCTTCGGGTCTGAGGCGAGCTGTTTGAAGTACTCCACGCTCGGCCCGCCGACGAGCATACCGGAGGTGGCTATGATTATGGCCGGCTCTCCGGAGTCTATTATGTCCTGCCTCTCCCTGCTGTTGGCGACGGGCTTGAATATCGGGTTGAGGAACGGGTTGTAGCCCTCGTGGAATATCTGCTCGCGGAGGTGCTTGCTGAGGTACTCCGGATAGGCCGTGTGGATCGCGGTGGCTTCCCATATCATTCCGTCGAGGTAAATCGGCACCTCGAGGCCGCCTATCCTCGCGTACTCCTCGAGAACCATCATTATCTCCTGCGCCCTTCCAACGGCCATCGCCGGGATGAGCACCTTTCCGCCGCGCCTTATGGTCTGGTGGATGACCTCTATCAGGCGCTTCTCAGCTTCTTCACGCGGCATCTGGTAGTCGTTGCTTCCTCCGTAGGTGGACTCCATGATGAGGGTTTCAACGCGCGGGAACCTGCTCACAGCTGGCTCGAAGAGCCTGGTCGGGATGAACTTGAAGTCACCGGTGATGGCGATGTTGTGGAGCCCGTTGCCTATGTGGAGGTGAACTATCGAGGAGCCGAGGATGTGACCCGCGTTGTGGAGGGTCAGCCTCATGTCCGGGGCTATGTCCCTGACCTCGCCGTAGTCCAGTGTAATGGTGTGCTTGATGACCTCCTTGATGTCCCTGGGCCTATACAGCGGCTCGACGCCGTTCATCTTCTGAATCTCGATAAAGTCCTGCTGGAGGAGCACCATCAAATCCCTCGTTGGCGGAGTGGCGTAGATGGGCCCGTCGAAGAGCTTGTAGCGGAAGAGGTAGGGAAGCATTCCACTGTGGTCGAGGTGGGCGTGGGTGATTATTATGGCGTCGAGAAGGCCGGCATCAAGGACGTAGCGGAACTCGGGAGCATCGAAGTGCGGGAAGGCCTTCTTGGGATCGCGTAGAGCAGCGATGTTGACTCCAAAGTCGACCAGAACGTAGCTCTCATTGGTCTGAACGAGGAGCGCACTCCTTCCGACCTCACGGAAGCCGCCGAGACCGGTTATCCTTATCCACTCGCTCTTGAGCTCGGGCTTGCGGTAGATGTTCCTGCCAGCCTGGCGGAGGAACTTCCTCCTGTCCTTGGCCTCGGCCTGAAGTATCTGCCTTATCGAGTAAATCGTCTGGCTCTGGAGCGGTGGGGTCCTGATAACCCTGGGGGCCCAGTGAACCTTCTGGGTTATGAGCCTGAGCGTCTCCCCGTTCTTCCCTATGACGAGACCGGGCTTTCTCGCCTCTATGATGACCTCACCGACCGACGGGTCGAAGCTGATGTTCGTTATCTCGGCCTCTTTGGGAACGAGCTCCTTTATCATCTCCTCGGCCCTCTCGGGCGGGAGGAGAACGTCCGGATCGGGGCGGACGCTTATCCTCTTCTTGAGAACCTTGGCCATGTTCCGTATCAGGTCGCCGTCGCGCATTATCACTTCGGGGTTCTTGGTGTATATGACGAGCTCCGGTCCCTCGAACTCGACGTCGGTTATCTTGGCCTCGGGGGGTACCATTTGGCTTATCACTGCCCGTATATCGCGTAGAATGTCGTCAACGAAGGTCTCTCTCCTTATCACTGATACCACCTCACTCCAGAACGGCTTTTATCTCCTCCTCTGTCCACTCCTTGTAGCCTTCCTCCGTGACGGTAACGAGAGTAACTCCACCGCCAGTGAAAACGTCCCTCCTGGTGGCGGCCTTTATGGCCTTGAGAGCGAGCCTAACCCCCTCCTTCAGGAGGATGTCCTCCCTGTATTCGGACTCCAGTATCGAGAATGCGAACTCCATTCCGGAACCGGCGGCTGTGAACTTGTCTTCCGTGACGCCACCGGCCATGTCAACCGAGTACAGCCCTGGCCTTCCGGTGTGTCCCGCTATGAGGAACCACCCGAAGTAGGGCATGAACCTGCTCCCGTGAAGGATGTTAGAAGTCAGCGTTGCGAGGGCCTTAACGCTCATCTCCTTGCCCACCTTGGCCCTGTAGAGCTTGGCCTCGGCCCTGAGAAGCCTGACGAGGCCCAGAATATCACCGACGCTGCCAGCCCCCGCGAGGGCCAGGTGGTCGTCTATCCAGAACACCTTTGTCACGTTCTCCGACAGCACCATGTTGCCCAGCGACGCTCTCCTGTCCGCTGCAAGGACCACGCCGTCCCTACATACAATGCCGACTGTAGTCGTTCCCTTTAGCTTTTCAGTCAATTACAACACCCCTGCTGGCACCTTTTTAGAATAGAAGAACCTCTACAACCGCACTTTAGGGGAATAGTATTTAAAGGTTTCGTCCGGAATAGAGGTTTGGATGCAGTGGGGTGGTATAATGAAGGAGATAGTCCTGCTTACCGGCCCGCCGCTCAACGGCAGGGACGAGTACATAACCGAGGCGCTCAAGCTCGTGGAGAACGAGAGCTACGCATACTACCACGTTTTCGACTACATAAGGGAAGTCGGCAAGGAGAGGGGCGTTAAAATAACGAGGAAGAACGTTCTCGACTTCGCCATAAACCACCAGGATTTGATGAACGAGATACGCGACGAGGCCTTCGAGAGGATCCGGAGGGAGATAGACGGGAGCGATAAGACCTACCACCTCGTCTCCACGCCGAGCCTCTTCCGCTGGGGAAGCGGGAGCGTCATAGGTTTTACGGCGAGCAACCTCAAGCTCCTCCGCCCCAACAGGGTCATCATAATCCTCGACGACGTTCTGTCTGTCAGGAGGAGGATAATCAACGATCCAGAATGGTTCGAGCGCTTCGGCGAGAACCCAGAGAACATAAAGCTCACCACCCTCGTCATGTGGCGCGAGGATGCCATAAACCACGTCAAAACCCTGATACACGAGCTGAAGAAGGAAGGCATCGAGGTCCGCTACATCCTCCAGTTCGGCATAAGGCACCCATACCATGTCTTCCTCGACCTGATATTCCACGAGGCTGAGAAGCCGCTCGTTTACCTCAGCTATCCAATGACCGGCCACGAGGAGGAGTACTACCACCGCGTCCGGGGCTTCTACAACAAGCTCAGCGAGCACTTCACCGTCCTCGACCCAGGGGCTCTGGACGACTGGTGGGTCGTTGCCGAATACGACGCCCAGGTGAACGCAGATCCATCCATAAAGCGCATCAGGATAAAGCACCTCCTGGACGGTGAAGAAGAGGAAGAGCTCGAGAGGGAGGACATAGAGCAGGCGACCGACATACTGAGGCGCCAGCTCGTCGAGCGCGATTTTAACCTCGTTGACGTGAGCAAGGCGATAGCGGTTTATCACTACGCGGAAGGCGTTTCCGCCGGCGTTATCAGCGAGATGGCCGAGGCGTACAGGACGCTGGCGGCGATATACCTCTACTATCCCTTCGAGCGCCGCCCGAGCCCATTCATGGAGTTCTACGGCATGCAGAACCCGTCGAGGAGGACGATGTTCAAGGACGAGGACGAGATGATAAGGGCGATGGTCGAGGAGAAGGAATACTGGGCCAAGGTGTGAAGGGATGGAGAAGAAGACAGAGGAAGGGCTCGAAATCGAGCTCATAGGCTTTCGCACCTTTTTTCATGAATTTTTGAGGGTCCTCTACTACGTGAAGAGCATCCTCCTCGGCCTCTTTGCCCTGATAGTGGTTTTCGGAGTGGTTCTATCATTCCAGGAGTCCATAAGCATCGGCAACGGAATCTACTTCGCCTTCGTTTCGGCCTTCACCGTCGGCTACGGTGACATAACCCCCACAACACCCGTATCCAAGTTCCTCTGCGCCCTCGTGCTCCCCCTGCTCGGCATGACCTTCAGCGGAATAATGGTCGCGGCCGCGATGCAGGCGATATCGAGGCTCTATCGGGAACGGGGTAAGAAGCTCTAGAACATCGACGTTATATCCTTGCAGAAGGACAGAAACTAAGAGAAAGGGGAGAAGAAATCACTTCTTCACCCATCCGCGCCACTTCATGGCGTCGTAGACCCTCTGGACGGCGACGACGTAGGCGGCATCCCTCATCGGGATGGCCTTCTCCTTGTGGGTGTTGTAGACGTCCCAGAAGGCCTTGGTCATCTTCTTGTCGAGCTTGGCCCTGGTGGTCTCGGTGTCCCAGTAGTCGCCGGTTATGTTCTGGACCCACTCGAAGTAGCTGACGGTAACACCGCCGGCGTTACAGAGGAAGTCCGGTATGATGAGGACGCCCTTCTCGTGGAGGATCTCGTCGGCCTCCGGGGTGGTCGGACCGTTGGCGACCTCGGCGACGATCTTGGCCTTGACCTTATCGGCGTTGTCCTTGGTGATAACTCCCTCGATTGCCGCTGGAGCGAGGACGTCCACTTCGAGCTCGAGGAGTTCCTCGTTGGTTATGTTGGTGGCTCCCGGGAAGTCCTTGACTGAGCCGTGCTCCCTCTTCCACTTGAGAACCTCATCGGCGTTGAGGCCGTCCGGGTTGTAGATGCCGCCCTTGCTGTCGCTAAGGGCAACGACCTTCATGCCGTGCTCCTCGCTCATGATCTTGGCCATGTAGTAGCCGGCGTTACCGTAACCCTGGATGGCGATGGTCTTGCCCTTGAGGTCCATGCCGAGGGCCTTCGCGGCCTCACGGACAGTGTAGCTGGCACCGCGGGCGGTGGCGTCCATCCTCGCGACGATACCGCCAACTCCGGGCGGCTTACCGGTGATGATTCCGAAGCTCGGAACCTTCCTCCTGCTGATGGCCTCGTACTCGTCCATCATCCAGGCCATGATCTGCGGGTTGGTGTAAACGTCAGGGGCCGGAATGTCGGTGTACGGGCTGATGACGTCATAGATGGCCCTTATGTAGTTCCTCGCGAGCCTCTCCTTCTCCCTCTCGCTCAGTTCCTTCGGGTTAACAATAATACCACCCTTACCTCCACCGTAGGGGAGGTCAACGACAGCTACTTTCCAGGTCATCCAGGTGGCGAGGGCCTTAACGGTGCTGAGGGTCTCGGCCGGGTGCCACCTTATGCCACCCTTGGTTGGACCGCGGGCCCAGTTGTGCTGAACACGGAAACCGGTGAAAACCTTGACAGAACCGTCGTCCATCTCGAGCGGGACGCTGACCTCAACAATCCTCATGGGCTTCTTGAGCCACTCAAGGGCCTCTTCACTTATGTCCATGAACTGGGCAGCCCTCTCGAGCTGCTTAACGGCCATCTCAAACGGATCAATCTCGACCATCCATACCACCTCAGGTTTCGGTAATGTGCGAT
Organism: Thermococcus sp.; assembly: GCA_027062125.1. GTDB lineage: Archaea > Methanobacteriota_B > Thermococci > Thermococcales > Thermococcaceae > Thermococcus. The sequence goes on along the minus strand of JAMOTW010000090.1, from coordinate 1,728 downwards.
AAGCCCTTAGGCATTTGCATATATAAACCTTTCGATAAAGGAGGCCGGAAAACGCTTGATTTCAAACAAAAAGTTATGTACGGAAATTTTCGGCGGAAAGAAAAATCCTCCCGAAATCTTAGGGCGAAAAGAGGAATGTACATCCAAGATTTTCTATACATTGGAGAACATAAAATTGCATCGATGAACCCAAACAGACCCTATCATGTCCCGGAGCGATCCGGATGCGGCGCCCTCAGCGAGAAGTCGGTCATCACCCGTCAGCTCACTCTTGTTCCAATCATCGGGCGCCGTTCGATTATTGGCCGATATCAAATTAAATCTTTGGGAAAAGTAGCGGGAATGTTTTTGTCATTTTTCCTCATTAAGCACTCCCCAGCTGTCACATCATCAGCCAGAAGATTACGTTATTCTGGCGTATTAAAGAAACGACGAAAAACCGATACGAAAAGTTTTGCGCCCAAGTAAATCGTCTTTTGTCGAAAGGAGGCATGGAAAAGCTTTTTATAGAATGCCTTTGCTTATACATAATGCCCCAATACCATCCACGGGGTTATCGATCCCAGACACTTGAGAACGGGGGTGGAGATTGTGGAACAACAGAGGGATCAATGGGCAACTAAGCTCGGTTTGATTTTAGCTATGGCCGGTAACGCAATCGGCCTTGGTAACTTCTGGAGGTTCCCGTACCAGCTGGCCAGCAACGGTGGCGGCGCATTCATGATACCATACTTTATAGCGCTGGTATTGCTGGGAATCCCTGTGATGTGGGTTGAGTGGACCACCGGTCGCTACGGTGGTAAGTACGGCCACGGTACGATAGGACCCATGTTCTACCTCATGGCAAGGGAGAGCGTCAAGCCAAAGACCGCACTGATCTTCGGTATCATCGGCGGAATGCTGGCCTTCTCGGTTGCTTCACTGCTGAGCTCCTACTACTACCAGATCATCGGTTGGTCAGCGGCGTACACTTATTACAGCCTCACCGGAGCCTACTTCGGCAAGGACACCGTCCAGTTCTTCCTTGACTATGTCTCCAACACGGGTGCCGTTATAACGTTCTGGGCACTTACAATGGTCATCCTCGGAATTGCTGTTGCCCAGGGTGTCAGCAAGGGTATCGAGCGCTGGGTCAAGGTCATGATGCCCCTCCTGTACGTGTTCGCCATACTCCTCGTTATTAGGGCACTGACCCTTGGCTCACCGGTCAAGCCGGAGTGGAGCGCCATCAGGGGTCTCGAGTACATCTGGAAGCCGAACTTCCAGGCGCTCAGCGAGAACTTCTTCAAGATAAGCCTTGCAGCCGCGGGGCAGATATTCTTCACGCTGTCCCTCGGTATGGGTATCATCCACAACTACGCCAGCTACCTCGGCCCGGAGGACGATGTCGCCCTCAGCGGTCTTGCCACCGTCTCACTCAACGAGTTCGCTGAGGTCATCCTCGGTGGTTCACTGGCAATCCCGATAGCCTTCGCCTACCTCGGACCGGAGCAGGCCGTTAAGGGTGGTGTCGGTCTCGCCTACATGGCCCTACCGAACGTCTTCGCCAACATGCCCGCCGGACAGATATTCGGTGCGATGTGGTTCCTGCTCCTCTGGTTCGCGGGATTCACCTCGGCAATAGCAACCTACAACTACCTCGTCGCCATGCTCGAGGAGGACGTCCACCTCGACAGGAAGATAGGCACCTGGGCGGTCTTCGCGTTCCTGTTCCTGCTCGGACTGCCT
>JAMOTW010000089.1 GCA_027062125.1 Thermococcus sp. | reverse complement strand
GGTCGAGTCCGACAGCCAGCCGAAGGGGTACTGGAAGACCGTCGAGGTCAGGTTGAAGGCGACGCTCAGGAGGCCGACCATCAGCATCGTTCCGCCGAGGAGGCGCATGTAGACGCTCAGGTATGGGAAGGCCATGCCGAAGGCGACGTTGGCGAGGAACATGGAGACGGCTAACAGGAAGACGTTCTTCCTCTTCACCTTCAGCCTCCTCAGCTTCCCCGCCTTCTCCCTGCGTCCCTGGAGTACCGTCAGCTCCCTCCTCATCGGCCGGCCCTAACGGAAAGCCTCTTATAAAACTTCTCCCAATGGTTCACGGGTGAAACCATGTGCGATATTCTCGTGGCCACTCCCGAGGCCACCAAGGAGGGAGTAACTCTCTTCGCCAAGAACAGCGACCGCGAGCCGAACGAAGCTCAGATCCTTGAGTTCATACCGGGGACCAGGCATGAGGAGGAGAAGGTCAGGTTAACCTACGTGGACTTTCCTCAGGTGAAAGAGACCTACGCGGTAATCCTCTCCCGCCCCTGGTGGATGTGGGGGGCAGAGATGGGCGTGAACGAGTTCGAGCTGGCGATAGGCAACACCGCAGTCTTCACGAGGGTCAAGGTGCCGGAGAAGGGGATAACCGGAATGGACATGATACGCCTCGCCCTCGAGAGGGCGAAGAGCGCGAAGGAGGCCCTGGAGTTCATAACAGGCATCGTTGAGAATGGCTTGCAGGGTGGGAACGGGAGCAAGGGCCACAGGCTCTACTACTTCAGCTCCTTCATAATAGCCGACCCAAGGGAGGCCTGGGTTCTTGAGACCGTCGGGAAGGAATGGGCCGCAAAGAAAATCGAGGGTGTTTACTCCATCTCCAACGCCCTCACGATAGAAGGCGACTGGGACATGGCATCAGAAGGCGTCGAGAGGCTCGCGAGAAAGGGCTCCTTCAGCTTCGCGAAACACTTCTCAGACAGGTTTTACACCCACTTTGCCCACGGCAGGGAGCGGAGGGCCTTCACACTGAAGAGGCTGAAGGAGCACGAGGGCGAGATAACGCTCGGGTACATGATGTCCCTTCTTCGCTCCCACTCCTTTGAGTCCTACCGCCCGGAGAAGGGCTCTATGAGGGACATATGCATGCACTACGGCGGCCTGACGAGGCCATCTCAGACTGCCTCTTCTCAGGTTTCCGAGCTTGGAAAGGGCTTTCACTGGTTCACGGGCACGTCAAACCCCTGCCTGAGCATCTTCAAGCCAGTGACCTTCGAGGGCGGCCTCCCAGACCTCGGAAAGGAACCCACCGACCGCTACGATCCCGGGGCATACTGGTGGCGCTTCGAGGCCTTCCACAGGAAGTTTCTGACGAACTACAGGAGCTACATCGATGACTTCGCCCGCGAGAGGGACCGACTGCAGGCTGGGATAGTAGAGAAGGCGAGAGAGATTGAGAAGACGCCGGAGGATTTGAGAGCTTTGACGGAATGGGCCTTCAGAGAAGAGGCCAAGCTCCTCGAAAGGTGGGAGAAGATTGTGAAGCCCGGAAGGCTTCCCCTCCTCTTCGGGCGGAGCTGGAGAACGGTTAACGAGGAGGCTGGACTCAGGCTGGAGGGTTGAAGATGCTCAGGTTTCCTGACGGATTTCTCCTCGGAACGGCAACGTCTTCCTACCAGATAGAGGGCGACAACGTCTGGAGCGACTGGTGGTACTGGGCCGAGAGGGGAAAACTTCCCCCCGCCGGAAAGGCCTGCAACTCCTGGGAGCTGTACGAGAAAGACATCGAACTGATGGCCGGGCTGGGCTACAGGGCCTATCGATTCTCGATTGAGTGGGGCAGGGTCTTTCCGGAGGAGGGGAAACCAAACGAGGAGGCCTTAATGCGCTATCAGGGGATAATCGACCTGCTCAGAGAGAACGGGATTGCCCCTATGCTGACTCTCCACCACTTCACCCTGCCCACGTGGTTCGCCCTCAGGGGTGGCTTCGAAAGGGAGGAGAACCTGGAGCACTGGAGGAGCTACGTTGAGCTGATAGCCGACAACATCGAGGGCGTTGAGCTGGTGGCGACCTTCAACGAGCCGATGGTTTACGTCGTGGCCTCATACGTCGAGGGAACCTGGCCGCCCTTCAGGAAGAATCCTCTGAAGGCCGAGAAGGTCGCGGCGAACCTGATCAGGGCCCACGCCATCGCCTACGAGATTCTTCACGGTAAGTTCAGGGTCGGGATAGTGAAGAACCGCCCGCACTTCATTCCGGCGAGCGATTCCGAGAGGGACAGAAAGGCGAGGGACGAGATAGACTACACCTTCAACCGTTCCATACTGGATGGAATTCTAACGGGGGAATTCAAGGGCTTCATGAGGACCTTCGATGTTCCCGCGAGCGGCATCGACTGGCTCGGGATGAACTACTACAACATCATGAAGGTCAAAGCGGTGAGGAACCTTCTCAGACGCTTCGCCGTCGAGGATGCCAACGTGAGCAGGAAGACGGACATGGGCTGGAGCGTTTACCCGAGGGGCATCTACGAGGGGTTGAAGGCCTTTTCGGAGTACAACCTTCCGCTCTACGTCACCGAGAACGGCATAGCGACGCTCGACGACGAGTGGCGGGTGGAGTTCATAGTCCAGCACCTCCAGTACGTCCATAAAGCCTTGGAGGAAGGTATCGACGTGAGGGGCTACTTCTACTGGTCGCTGATGGACAACTACGAGTGGGCCGAGGGTTTCAGGCCGCGCTTCGGGCTGGTGGAGGTTGACTACGAGACCTTCGAGAGGAAGCCAAGGAAAAGCGCCCTCATCTACGGCGAAATCGCTAAGAAAGGGGAGATAGGCGACGAGCTGCTTGAGGGCTACTCTATAAAATTCCCCCGACGTTTTTAGTCTCCCATTTATATTTCTTTTCCTTCTTAATACAAGGCAAAAAAGAAAGGGAAGTCACCTCTCAGTGTTTGCATCATGTGAGTTAGGACAGAAGTTTCCAATGCATGGGGGCAGTGAATCCTGGCCGTCATCTATGGTGGTAAAGTACATTGCCGCTTCCACGTTGTTGCTGTTCGTAAGTTCAAGGTTCCTTTTGAGCATTAAAATGTAGTATACCTCATTGGGAGCTCCTCGTTCAATGTCAATACTGTACGTTGTGGCGGAATTGGATGTTGAGGAGTAGCTGAATGTTATTGACAATGCACCAACCACAGGAAGCTTGCTCCAGAGCCAGTTGGCGGCGGAACCACCAAGAGGGGTTGAATAAAACGTGGTTTCGGAGCTCCCTTGGAACTCAAACACAATATTCTGACATGATCCTGCAGAGTTCGTTTTGACTGTTTTGTTCTCTGTTCCGAGATTAATTGTTGGGAAGTGGGAACTCGAGAGGTAGTCTGTGAGTAAGTGTCCCATGTTCAAATCGCTTTCGCTAACGGTGTACTCTCCGCTCATCATGATCTCTAATGGGTACACTCCTGCAATGGGGATGCTCGCATATTCTTTCCGCCACTTGTCATACACTGGAATGTTGTAAACAACAACTACGTACTTCAATGGGAGATTCAAGTACCTATCCAAATAACCATTCTCAGTTACTATTTCCTGTTGAGGGGCATAGCTGACTTTTAATGTAGAACCTGAGTATGAACTTCCGAAGTCTATAATGGGTATTCCGTCCACGTTTAAGCTCCACATTGCCCTTGTGCTCGTTGTTAGCTGAATGCCCCACGAAACACTGATGTTTCTTATTTCCTTATACCCTCCAGTCCTGACTTTTAATCCCATGAACGGGATCCATTCCGTGAAGGTTTTTGAGTCTGCATAATATGAGTCCTTGAGGTACTCCCAATTTTCGATTATGCAGTATCTGGCGTTGAGCTCTTCATAACCCCAAGGACAGGACGATGTGCCCAAAAGCGAGCGCAATTTGTATTTCAATCTTGCCGTTATCGGGAGTCTCAGCCCCGGCTTGGTGGAGGGTTCCGCAACTTCCTCGATTGGGAACATCCCCTTCAATTCGAGGGGTTTTCTGGACTGAATGCTTTTTACCCCAATCTTTCCGTCTTTTGTGAAGTATATTGCGAGCGGGGTGGGTACAGTGTGCAGGTTTCCAGTAGTTCCGACTTCGCGCCACTTTTTGCTTTCCGTCCTCAGAGTCACGAGACCACTGAGGTGTCCCTGTTTGAGGAGCTTTACCCCTCCCTCTGGAGAGGGCTGGAATATAAGGACTTTGGCATTTCCCTGGAGATAAGTTCTTTCGACACTCAGAAAGTCCGTTGCCGCCATGCCGAGGGCGGAGGTTAACAATAGAGTTAGCAACAAGACTCCCACGATTTTGAGTTTCATAATATCACCCTGTAGAGTTTTCGATTAATTATTCAGGTTCATCTTTTATAAACTTTACTGTATAAAGTTGTTTAATTGCTTGCCAACATGTGGATAATCAATGATGGGATACAGTGCCCTTACGTTACCACAATAACCCCATCTGGAAGGTCTATGTAACCTCTGTTGGGATGTTTATTGCCCCCTGGAGCTTCTCGACCCCCTCTTTCCTCGTTCGCTTTATACACATCAGCCCATTCTTCTCATTGCGGAATCAGTGGCTAGGCGAAGTTCAGACCCTCCTCACGCTCACCCCTTCGCTGGGACTGACGAGATGGTAGTCCGGCTCCCAGTTGAAGTGCCTGACGTACTCGTCGGTGACCCTCATAGCGATGTCAAGGGCCCTGTCGGCGTCGACTATCGCCACCGCCGAACCGCCGAAGCCGGCACCGGTAAGCTTCGCCCCGTAAGCGCCGAGCTCCGTTGCAATCCTCACGAAGAAGTCCAGCTCCTCGCTCGAGACGTCGTAGTTTCTGGCCAAATCCCAGTGCGAGGCGGTCATCAGCTCGCCGAAGGTTCCGACGTCGCCGGCCTTCAATGCATCCCTCGCCTCGAGGACGCGCCTGTTCTCCCTGACTATGTAGCCAAAGAGGCGCCTGTAGAGGGATGGCAGGTTTCTGAGTTCGCTCTCGTCGACTTCCTTCGAGGTCCTCTTCCCGATGAGGCGGAGCGTTTCCTCGGCGACCTTCCTCCGCTCGGCGTAGGCGGAACCGGCGAGCTCGCGCTCGACCCCTGTGTAGAAGACGAGGACCTGGACGTCCCTCGGAAACTCTATGTACTCGTGCCTCAGCGTGTCCGTGTCAAGGAAGATGACGTGGTTCTTCCTGCCGTGGACGACCGTAAACTGGTCGAGTATCCCACAGGGGACGCCGACGAACTCGTTCTCAGCCTTTTGGGCCAAGAGTGCCATCTCCACCGGCAGGAGGTTGAGTTTGTAAGCCTCGTTGAGAAAAGCGAGAACGGCAAGCTTGAGGCTGGCCGAGGAGCCCAGACCGGAGCCTATGGGAAGATCACCGCCGAGTATGCCCTTCATACCGCCTATCCTGTACTCCTCGTTGAGCAGCACCCAGAAGACGCCCCTCACGTAGTCGGCCCAGTTGTTCTCCCTCCTTATCTCATCCAGCTCAAACTCCCTGACCTCCCTGAAGAGCCGGGAGTAGACCCTCACCTTCTCGTCCATCTGGGCGTGGAGAACCGTGTAGAGGTCTATCGCCATCGGCATAACGTAGCCGAGGGTGTAATCTGTGTGCTCCCCTATCAGGTTCACCCTGCCGGGAGAATCAACGCGGTACATGAGTTCACCCGTGGGAGTAGGGCGTTGAAATATTTAAGGATAGCGAGAAAAAGAAAACCTCAGCCCATCTGCAATGCCTGGCCGCGAAGCTCGCCCTTCTCGAAGCGGTAGGGGTCGTACCACCATGCCGGCAGGTCTGTCTTCCCCTTCGTGATGAGGTCCGCCACCATCTCGGCAACCGCCGGCGCCATCATGAAGCCGTGCCCGCTGAAGCCAGCCGCTATGTAGTAGTCGCTCAGCTCCTCGATCTTTCCTATTGCCGGGTTGCTGTCCGGTGTCTTCGCGTAGTGGCCGGCCCAGGTTCTGAGGATGAGAAGCTCCCTCAGCGCTGGAATTATCTTGGTGAAGTAGTAGCTGACCTCGCGCATGAACTCGTAGGTCGGGTCGAGGTTGTAGGTCGGTCCCAGCTCGTAGCCGACGCCGCCTATTATTCCCCCGTGGCTCGTCTGGGTGAGGTATGCGTGGCCGTACTTGAACGAAATGACCATCGGGTTGACGGAGCCCTTCTTTATGGGTTGCGTGATTACCGCCTGGTGCTTGTAGGGCTCTATCGGTATCTTCGTCCTTATCCCGGCCATCGCGTTGATGAGCTTGGCCCACGCGTTGGTGGCGTTGACCACGATGCCGGTCTTTATCGTCCCCCTGCTCGTCTTGAGGCCCTTTATCTCGCCGTTTTCTATGATGAAGTCCTTGACCTCGGTGTACTCCACCAGCTTCGCCCCGAACTCCTCAGCGTGGAGCGCGAACTTTGCTGTGGAATGGAACGGGCTGGCCTTTCCATCGGTCGGGTTCCAGGATGCCGCTATAACCTCGCTGATGTCGAGGAGCGGGACTATCTCTTTGGCTTCCTCCGGTGTTATGAGCCTCGTCGGGACTCCAAAGCGGTTCTGTATCGCGATGTTCCTCTTGAAGGTCTCGACTTCCTCGTCGTCGTAGAGCAGGAAGAGGTAGCCGGTCTGGCTGAAGGGGAAGCCGTACTCCTCACTGTACTTCTTCCAGAGCTCGACGGAGCGCTTCATCGTCTGGACGTTCGCCTCGTCGTTGAACTGCTGCCTTATGCCCGTTCCGCAGCGGAAGGTCGAACCTGAGCCGATGAAGCGCTTCTCAATGACCGTGACCTCTTCCCCGCGCTTTGCTAATTCGTGAGCTATCGTAACTCCAACTATTCCGCCACCGATGATAGTTATCTCACTCTTTTCGGGAAGCTCCCTCGTCGGCATTTTCACTCCCTCCCGGCGACAACCTTCATCTTGACGTTCTTTATGGGCGGCCTCGCGACGGGTATATCGAGCCTGTCCATGGGCGTTCCGCTCCTCTGGGAGACCAGCAAAGCCCCGTTGAAGAGGCAGAAGCGTCCCTGGCAGAAGCCCATCGCGAGGTGAGTGAGGCGCTTGATTATCTGCAGGTCGGTTATGCCGCTCCTGACGACGTCGTCAACCTTCCCGAGGGTGACGCCGCAGCCGCATATCTGCACGTCCTCGCCCCTGAACTCGTCGAGCGGGAACCTCGGAATCGGCCTTGAAACGGGCTCGTACTCCTTCAGTCTCTCCTCGTAGACGCATGGCTCGGCCTCGAAGCCAAACTCACTGAGGATGTGTGCGCCGACGAGCTTGCCCTCAATGTAGTTCGCGTAGTGCGGCTTTATACTCACGGCGCTTCCAGCGACGTAGATTCCGTCCCTTATCCTGTGCTGGGGGTCAAGAACCGGGATGTAGTAGCCGCGCTTGAAGCGGAGCTTTCCGCCGGCCTGGGTGACTGGGTTTATGTCCGGAACCCTGCCGTCGGCCATTATGACGGCGTCAACCTCGTAAACGTTGCCGTTCTCATCGATGAGGCGCTCAACCCTGTCCTTCCCCTCGACGCGCCTCGGGTTTGGAACCACGACGTACTCTATGCCCCAGCGCTCGAGTTCGGCGGTTATCTCCTCGGGGAACGCGCCGACGACTGCCACTTTCTTCCCCGGCGCAACACCCCAGACGTTGATGACCTCGAGTGCATCGCCCCTCCTGAATACTCCGGGATAATCGTT
>JAMOTW010000088.1 GCA_027062125.1 Thermococcus sp. | reverse complement strand
AGTTGCCGTCGCGGACTACACCCTCATTCCCCAGCTCATGATTCCCGATTACGCGGACTTCTACGTGCTCTTCGCGACGAACGAAATAGTCATCGCCTTCACGGAGAAGAGCAAGTACGCCGACGAGATAAACTCGGACAACTGGTATGAAATCCTCGCGAGGCCGGGCGTCACCTTCGGCTTCTCGGACCCGAACCAGGACCCCTGCGGCTACCGCTCGGTCATGGTCATGAAGCTGGCCGATTACTACTACGACAAACCGGTATTCGAGACCCTGGTCGAGAAGAACACGAACATATACTTCAACGGGAGTATGGTGGTCGCCCCCAGGGATATCCAGATAAAGAACGATAAGGTCGTCATAAGACCAAAGGAAACCGATTTGGCCGGCCTCGTCGAGAGCGGGAGCCTCGACTACTTCTTCATCTACAAGAGCGTGGCAGAACAGCACAACCTCAGCTACATCACCCTCCCGAACGAGATAAACCTCAAGGACTTCAGCAAGGCCGACTACTACGGGAAGGTGAGCATCTACATCGGCTCCACCGGCAAGATTATCAAGGCCAAGCCAATCGTTTACGGCGTTACCGTTCCTAAGGACGCGCCCAACAGGGAGCTGGCGATGGAGTTCCTCAGGTACCTCCTGGGCGAGAACGGCAGGCGGGTCTTCCAGGAGAACCACCAGGACTTCATCTGGCCGCCGGTTGCCTTCGGTAACGTTCCGGATGAGATCAAGGACGAGGTCAAGGTTGAGGGGTGAGGTTTTTATTTCCTCTTTCCAACTCTATGGGGATCGCCATGGGGACGAGGCACGACTACACGCTCTACTTTTTCGCCGCAATCGGGAGCTTCCTGGTGGTTTACATAGCCCTGCCCCTGCTGGTCATACTGGCCAAGCAGGCCTCGGACTTCGACATGCTGCTCAGGGCCCTTCACGACGCCTACGTTATCGAGGCCCTCAGGAACTCCCTCCTCACAGCGACGGCGACAGCCCTCATAGCCCTCCTCTTCGGCGTCCCCCTCGGCTACGTTCTCGCGAGGAAAGAGTTTCCGGGGAAAAGCCTCGTCCAGGCCCTGGTTGATGTCCCCATCGTCATCCCGCACTCAGTCGTCGGAATAATGCTCCTCGTTACCTTTTCGAGCGCAATCCTTGACAGCTACACTGGGATAATAGCCGCGATGCTCTTCGTCTCCGCACCGTTCACGATAAACGCCGCGCGCGATGGCTTTCTGGCGGTTGACGAGGGACTGGAGCACGTTGCCAGGACCCTCGGTGCCTCCCGCCTGAGGGCGTTCTTCTCCGTGGCGCTTCCGATGGCGTTTCCGGCCATAGCGAGCGGGGCCATAATGACGTGGGCTCGCGCTATAAGCGAGGTGGGTGCGATACTCATCGTTGCGTACTACCCGAAGACGGCCCAGGTTCTCGTCATGGAGTACTTCAACAACTACGGTCTGAGGGCATCGAGACCGATTTCCGTTATCCTCATCGTGATGAGCCTCACCGTTTTCGTTATCCTGCGCTGGCTCGTGGGGAGGAAGGCCAATGCTTGAGGTAAAGTCCGTTTCCAAGGACTGGAAGGAGTTCCGGCTGAGGGAGATAAGCTTTGATGTGAGCGAGGGGGAACACTTCATAATCCTCGGTCCGAGCGGGGCGGGAAAGACGGTGCTCCTTGAGATAATAGCGGGCATAATCGAACCCGACGCCGGAAGTGTCCTTCTCAACGGTGAGGACATAACCCACTGGCCGCCGGAGAGGCGCGGCCTCGCCTACATCCCTCAGAACTACGCCCTCTTTCCCCACATGAGCGTCTTCGATAACATAGCCTTCGGTCTGAGGCTGAGAAAGCTCCCGAAGGCTGATGTGGAGAGGAAAGTTCGCGAAATAGCGGAGGTTCTTGGTATAGCCCATCTCCTCCACAGAAAGCCGAAAACCCTGAGCGGGGGGGAGAGCCAGCGCGTGGCCATAGCGAGAGCTCTAGTTGTGGAACCCGAACTTCTGCTCATGGACGAGCCCTTCGCCAACCTCGACGTTCAGACGAGGGGGAAGCTCATCAACGAGATGAAGCGCTGGAAGCGGGAGCTCGGCTTCACCGCGCTGCACGTTACCCACTCCTTCGAGGAGGCGGTGAGCCTGGGCGACAGGGTGGGCGTTATGCTCGATGGGAGGCTCGTCCAGGTTGGGAGCGTTAGGGAGGTCTTTTCGAGACCATCTAGTGAAGAAGTCGCGCGGTTCCTCGGCTTCGAGAACATCATAGAGGGCACCGCGGAGGGAAGGGTTCTGAGGAGCAACGGCGTCGAGATAGAGCTTCCGGCGGAGGCGAGGGGAAGGGTTCGTGTTGGCCTGAGGCCCGAGGACATAATCCTCTCGCTGGAGCCCATTAGAACGTCCGCGAGGAACGAGTTCAAAGCCCTGGTCGAGTCGGTTGAAGAACTCGGCCCACTCGTCAGGATTCATCTGAGAATCGGCGGCCTGCATCTGAGGGCCTTCATAACCCGCTCCTCGATGCTGGAGATGGGAATAACGAAGGGGCGGGAGGTCTACGTCAGCTTCAAGGCGAGCGCCCTTCACGTCTTCTGAGACCAGTTTTTGGCGTCGTGTAAAGCCTACTCTCCCAAAGTCTGGCCTCCTCCGGGCAGTCAAGCCTCTCCACAAAAGGCTTGATATCAACGACCGGCGTGCCGTCAAAGGCATCGATCTCGTCTATGTAGAGCCTCTCCTTTTCTATGCGGTGTATCCTAACGGTGTAGAGTGCTATGGGGTTCGGCCTGACGGGCGAGCGGGTGGCGAAGACTCCCCTGAGCGGGTTCTCTGGATTGTTGTAGGGATGAACCTTCAGGACGCTCCTCCTTTCAGGGGTGTCGCTCCCGTGGAACCAGAGGACGAGCTTTATCCAATCGCCGTCACGGAGACCATCCAGGGCTTCCTTGAATTCGGGGAGGATTTCTATGAAGGTCTCTTCGTTTTTCCGGACGTATCCGACCGGGACGATTTTGAAGGGCTCGAACATTAAGGATCCCACATCCCTTTCCGCGGCGGGGGTTAAATACCTGATGCCCGTAAAACTTTTAAGTCGTGATGCTCCTTTTTATTGGCTATAGTAATAGACCTCTGTCGGTGGGGTGTACTGTGATGGATGCGTTGGAGTTCAAGGAACTCGCCGGCGATATCATCGATGCAATCTCGTCGGTTTATATTGGGAATGAGGTTGTCATCAGGAAGACTCTGGCTGCTGCACTGGTAAACGGGAACGTCCTCTTCGAGGATTATCCAGGATTGGGAAAAACACTCCTCGCCAAAGCCTTCGGAAGAGTTTTAGGACTCAAATACACCCGCGTCCAATTCACTCCCGACTTACTACCAGCAGACATCCTAGGCACTAAAGTCTGGCGCCAGAACCTGGGAACTTTTGAACTCATTAAAGGCCCAGTATTCACGCACGTGCTTTTAGCGGATGAAATCAACCGTGCCCCGCCAAAGACTCAAAGCGCGCTCCTCGAGGCGATGGAGGAGCGGCAGGTTACCATTGAGGGCGAAACCTTCCCTCTCGAGCGGCCCTTCTTCGTCATCGCCACTCAAAACCCGATAGAGTTCGAGGGGACTTACCCCCTGCCGGAGGCTCAACTCGACAGGTTCCTCCTCAGGCTCCGCGTTGGCTACCCGAGGAGCGAGGAGGACGAGTTGGCCATCCTGGAGGCTCGCTTGTCCTGGCGGAAGGATGATCCTACCGTGGATTTGAAGCCCGTCATTGACAGGGAGACTTTCGTGAGGATGCAGGATTTGGTGGAGACTGGCGTTTACGTCAGCAGGGATGTTCTACGCTACATCGTGAACCTGGTTAGGAATGCTAGGGCTGATTCGAGGGTTGAGGCCGGGCCTAGTCCCCGCGGGGGTATTGCCTTGATGAAGGTGGCGAAGGCGAATGCTTTGCTCGAGGGGAGGGATTTTGTCCTTCCGGATGATGTTAAGGCTTACGCTTTGGACGCTCTGGCTCACAGGATTGTGGTGAAGGCCGAGTACTCCTTCGAGGGTGTCACTGGCGAGGAGGTTGTTGAGGAAGCGCTGAAGAAAACCCCCGTCCCAAAAGGAGCTGAGAAGGAATGAGAAGGGAGCACATGGCAGTTCTCCTCCTTCTCCTCGTGTTCCTCTCAACACTCACACTGGGTTACGGGTTTATCTCCCACCCCGCTGGAAAATTGAAGATCAGCGGGCCCCTTCAGCATCTCAACGACAAACCTTCGGAGGGGAACACCCCCAAAGAGACCAAAAACTCCTGTAGCGGGGGTGGCTCAGTTCCCGGGAGTATCTCCAGCCTCAGCCTCGAGAACCTTTCCGTTCAATTTGTTCCACCGGACAGCAACTTCCGCTTCGTTCCAACGGACATCGTTACCGACTGCCCCGTGGCGGTCCTTCCGGAGGATCCCGAACTGGTGTGCACCGATTCGCCCGCTACGTCCCTGCCGATACTGCCCTGGAGGGAATACGAGGGCTGGAGGTTCATCATCTGGTACCGCGGAAAGTACTACATCCCCCGCGTTACCGATGATGGGGACGTTCTGATGCTCCACGGTATTAACAATGGAACCATCGTGGACACGGACAGACCGTTGGTGTTTTCCTCCCCGGGAGAGAACATCTCCGTCCGCTTCTCAATCTCGGGACAGTTTACCGATGTCGAGGTCAAATTCGCCTTTAGGGGTACCCTCGTTGCAGTTGATAGGGGAGAAAACTTCACCATCTTTGAGTACAGGGTCCCTGGGTATGCCGCCCGGGATGAAATCCACCGCCGCGGCTACTACCCGTTTTTCGTCATTGTCCACGCTGAGAACAGAACCTACGCCCTCCTAAGCTGGGTGGCCTTCTTGAAAAAGCCGATTGTGGAGATCACAGATTATCCCGAGGAGCTGTCCGGAAACGGGGATCATCGCATCGAGATCTCTGGAAGGGTGTACTACCCCGATGGAAGTCCCGTTCCCCTGGGCAGGATCCGGGTGACCATGAACCTGAGCAAGGGGACGGAGGGCTTTGTGATCGGTTACGGAACCGTTAGGGATGGCGAGTTTACCGTAAGGGGCCTCATCCGAGATTCAATTCCCCCTGGGAACTACCATCTCGTCGCCTATTACAGGGGCTACGCTGCATCACCCTCCAACAGCGACCCCATCGTCTCGATCCGCAGGAAGCCCGCCGTTGACGCCTCGGTGGAGAACGATACTCTCGTTCTCAGGATCCACTGGGGGAATGTTCCGCTGGCCAACAGAACCCTTCTCGTGGTTGCGGACAACACAACCCTCGAGGTGAGGACCGACGAGAAAGGCCTGGCCAGGGTTCCCATCGGAGCTTCGAGGATGGGGGAGATAGGGATTGTTTATCCCGGTGACGGGCTCTACCTTCCGGTTAACAAGACCGTTGTTTTGGGGAATCCTGAGCCCAAACTCACGGGTGAGAAAACCGATTTAAAAATTCTCCTTCGCCGTCTCATCATAAGCCTCTCGGTAATGGCCCTAATCGGGACCGTTGTCCTTGCCGGCAGGAGTCTCGCCCGCTTCAGGCTGAGAACACCCTCGCTGTCCATCTCGAGTACCCTGGGTGAGCCCGTTAAGTTCGTCGAGCCCGTGAGGAGGGTTTTCCTCCAGGGCGAGGCCATCCCGGTGGTTCTCTCGGGGGAGTCTGAGCTCGTGGTGGATGGGGATAGCGTTGGAACCGGAGAGCGCTTCGAACTGACTTTACCCCCTGAAAAACACGTTCTAACAGCCGGGAGGGGCGAGATTGAGCTATACGTTCTCCCCCCAAGGGACGCGATAATCCGCCTGTACGAGCTCCATTTCCTGCCCTTCGCCAGCTCCCTTGGTGTTCCAACCAGGGCACGGACCCCATTGGAGATAGCGAGGGCTCTCCTCGAAAAGGACATCGATGAAGAACCTCTGTTCACCCTCACCGAGGTTTTCACGAGGGCGAAATACTCGAAGAAGCCGGTGTACGACTCCGACTTCTGGGGTGTCGTAGATTCCCTGAGAAGACTGGGGGTGCTCTGAATGGAGAAGGTCAACACGCTCAAGTCCGCGGTTCAGGTCTTCGCGACATGGGCATTGCTTGCCTTGATGTTTTCGGATAGTTATCTGGCCGCCCTTATCTTCGGGTTCGGTGGTCTTTTGCTCTGGGCATCCACCCACGCCGAGCGCCGGGAGGATCTGCTCTTCCGCGCCGGCGGCTTCTTTGTGATGGCCCTTGCGGTCCTTCTGGTGGGAGGTAGCTGGCCCGCCCGCTTCCTGATGCTGTCGCTGGCTGGAATCGGCATTGCGTACGTACTGGCTTACCTCTCCTTCAAACTAACGGGAAGTGACTTCCTCGAGAGGTACTTCCTGGCGTTCGCAGGCTTCGTGGTGTTCCAGGCATTGATGATAACCTATCCCCATCCAACCCGCGCAGTCTTGGCCCTCTTCTACCTCCTCGTAGCCGGGTCGGTGGTTTATCTGTTGTATCTGGCAATCACCTACGTTTCGGTGAGGCTGAAGAACGCGGACGTTGACCCCCTGCCCCCGATGGAGTACCTCCCGAAGGGGGACGCCTATTCAAAGGACCTGGCCCGGGTGGTGAGAGCGTTCGTTGAGAAAGGCGATAAAACACCCCTGCTGGTGTTCGTTCTGAGGCATTCGCCCAGGGGCATCCTCGACGTTCACCTTGAGAGGGCGGTAAAACCGATAGTGGAGTACCGGCCGGCAATCCCTCCTCTGACACCTCCATGGCTAATGGAGAAGAGGATGGCGGAAGAGGCCTCGAGGCGGAGAAAGCTGGTCGAGGACCTGCTCAGGTTCATCGAGAGCGCGGGGGGAGTGGAGTGAGGGCACTGGATTTTCTCGTCTCTGCGACTTTTCTGCCCTTCGCCCTGGCCCTGTTGACGGGGGTCCCCGGGTTCACCTACATGAGTCTAATCCCTGCAGCGGTGCTGGCATATGGTCTGCTGGTAGACCCTCCCCGCGGGATATCCGTCGAGAGGACGGTTGAGAGAACGAAGCTCAGGGTGGGAGAGAAGACGAGGATAAGGGTTCGGCTCCGCGTTGAAAGGGGCTCCGGAACGGTTCTCGTATCGGACGTCCTCTCCCCGGGCCTGGAGGTTATAAAGGGCAGCAACAGGCACGCCTTTTTCAAACACCCTGGGAGGCCCCTCGAGGTCGAGTACGAGTACGAGGTCAGGGCCCTCAAGAGGGGGAAGCACGCTGTATCGCCGGTGGAGGTCATTGGAATCGACCTCCTCCAGACGGGAAGAGCCTCCTACGCGCTCCTTGGTGAAGAGGTGAGCGTAGACGTTACCCCCGATTTCGCGCCGGTTAGGAGAATGGTCACCAAGAAACTCCGCACTAAGGAGGGTAGGCCGTCTTCCCACCTCTCGAAGCTGGGGCCGGTATCCACAGATTTCAGGGAGATCAGGGAATACCGGCCCGGGGATCCCCTCAAGTTCTTCAACTGGAAGGCCACCGCCAGACTGGGTGAGCCCCTCGTCAACGAGTACGAGCCCGAGGGGAGGGCAAAGATAATGGTGTACCTCGATACTACCGGTGAGATGGGGGTTGGGACCGTCGTTAACGGGGCACTTGAATCTGCCGTCGGTCTCGCCCTCTCACTGATAGCCTTCCTCTTAAGGAGCGATTTCAGGGTCGGCCTTTATCTGGTTGGATCCGAAAGGTTCGAAACCCCCCGGGCTGGAGTCCAGGCCATCTCGACCTTTGTAAAGCTCCTCCTCCATGCCGGTCCCTCGATCTCCGACGAGTCGCTCCCCCTC
>JAMOTW010000087.1 GCA_027062125.1 Thermococcus sp. | reverse complement strand
CTGACTGGCTACCCCAGCGCTGGCGAGGCTTAGTCCGACGAGGTATGCCAGCAGAACCCTCGGGAGGCGGAGCTCCCAAACGATGATGAAGTACCTGGGCTTCTCTCCAGGGTTTATCGAGGGAAAGAACCCTGCCAGGGCCGATTTTATCCCATAGGTGATGCTCGAGGTTATTTCACTTGGGCTGAGGCTAACCGAACCGACGTACACCCCCAGGAAGAGCGATGCCAGCGACAGGGCGAGCAGTACGGGGAGGTGCCTCTTCATGGAGCCGGATTATTTGTCCAGGCGTTTAAATCTTTCGGAGGTCGATTCTCGGAAGGAAAAGCTAAATAGTTTCGGGTGGTAGTAATTGAGGGTGATGTCATGAATAAAATCGCCGTGGTTCTCCTATCGCTGTTGTTGCTGGTTTCGGTTTTGCCAGCCGCACAGCCGGCCGTCATAGTGACGGGGCCGAGACCCCCAATCATAATAGTGGGCAACCCGCCGGAGGGCTTCGCCGTTGCGCCCGACTCCGAGTACACCGTCTACTTCCTCGTTGCCGATGACTTCGGGGTTCTCGTGGATAAAGGCGGGATCAGGGCATACTACAGGATAAACGGTGGCGAGTGGCGTGAGGCTTACCTCAAGAGAACCCCCGAGAACCCGGTGATTCAGTCGCTCAGGGCGAGGTTCTACGGGGAGAAGCAGGACTTCTACCTTTTCTACCGCCAGTTCAAGATTCCCGGGGCGGCACCGGGCAGCAGGATAGAGTTCAAAATAGAGGCCACCGACGTCGAGAACCACACCTCGTACAGCCCGGTTTATACCTACTATGTCGTCAATCCCGAGGGTCCGAGGGTTCTGATAGTTGATCCCTCCGTTGAGGCCCTGGCATTCGAGCGTTCCTTTGACTGGGTCACCGTGCAGGTAAACGCATCCCGGGAGTTTTATCACTACAATCTCTCGGATTTTGAGGCTGTCCTCAGACCCCTCAGCAGGGGTGCGGGGCAGTTCCTCCTGGAGCACCACTGGGAGTTCCTCGCGGAGGACTACAACATCAGCATCGTCTCCCCCGACGGGCTTCCCGAGGCCCTCGAGGAGTTCCGGCCGAATGTGGTGATACTCTCGAACCTCTGGGTTTCTGACTGGGGTCTGGACCAGGAGGAGATGGAGGCCCTCAACGATTATCTCCACTCAACCGGCGCGGGGCTCATAGTCACCGCCGGAACCCTGCTGGACTCGACCAATCCCCAGCACATAGGGACCCCAGGAAACGTCAGCGTTGCCTCGATGCTCCGCATGGAGCCGCTCCAGCTTGCCGTGGCTGTCAGGGACGCACTCAACATGAGCGACGTCCCGCTGATGGCTATGAACGTCAACACGGGCTATCCGCTGAACCTGCTGAGGAAGGGCCCCTTCTCGGACGGGGAAATTGAGACCAACGTCTCAACCGTCGTCGGCTGGCAGTACGTTCTCCCCGAGACTCCGCTTGGAATCGCCAGGAGGAGCCTCACGAAGTTCGCTAGCGAGAACGGTTTGAGGCTCCGCCAGGTGGAAGGGGCTGTGGAAGGGCTGACCGGAAAGAAATTCAACTTCTCGGCGTCGGCCTCGCTCACCCTTCCGGGGGTCATTGGGGAAGCCTCGGTTTCGGACGAAGGGGTCATTGTTGAGCACAACAACACCGCCCTAAGCCTGACGTTCGAGCGGAGGTACCTTGAGAAGCTGAGGCTCCTCCACGCCGTCCGGAGGGACTACCCGGTTCTCTTCGCCCGCACCACGGACTACAGCGGCGCGATACTGGCCAGCGACGGTGACTACAGGGCGATCTACGTCTCCCTCGAGCTCGAGGCCGGGGGGATGGAGGAGTTCAACGTCCTGAAGAAACTCATAAATTGGAGCATGACCCGCACCGGGCAGGAGGCGCCGGAGGTCGTGATTCTGGCGAACGACATAGACTGGGGGATAAAGGGCAAACTCCTCCAGAGCCAGCTCGAGGCCCTTGGACTTAAGGCCAAGCGCGTGACCGCGGACGAGTTCGACTCGTACAAGGAAGCTAAGATAATCGTCATCCTCGGCGGGCCTGATGCCTACGACGGCGTTGGAAACTACGTGAGGCAGGTGCTGTCGAGCGAGGAGCAGAACGCCGTGAGGAGCGGTGAAAGGGGAACGTTCGCCAAGGCCGACGTCTGGGGCAGCGGACAGGTCGTCATAGTCCTCGCCGGGAAGGATCGCTGGGGAACCGGAACCAAGGTTTCGGCCTACATGGAGGGTCTTGACTTCGGCTACGCCGAACTGCTGACCGGGTTCGCGGTTTCGGTTTCATGACCGCCTGCTTTTCATTTTCTTCAGGTATCCCCTCTCCTTCAGCCACTCCCGGACATCATCGGACAGCCATTCCTCCGGGACCAGTGAACCCCTCTCGAAGTCCTCTTTCACTTCTTTATCTCCATAGTCTTCAACGAGCTTTCTCAGGTATTCTCTGAACTCCTTTCTATCCCGAAGGTACTGCTCGCAAACGACGACTATCATGAGGTAGAATCTCCTCATAAACCACGGCTTGTTCTTCGGCTCGCTTTGTTCCCTCATGTACCTAAGATACGGCCTTATCGCCACGAAAGAGCGAACGACCAGTCCGCCAAACTCCTCCTGGATGAACCTTTCATCGAGAAAGCCCTTGTAAACGTAGTATCCGACCTTGTTGAATGCCACGCTGACGAAGCGGACCTTGTTCCAGTTCTCATCCTTTGCATCTCCGCTGAAGACTTCCTCGGGAGTTTTGCCCTCTTTGGCCCATTCGCTTATTACGTTTAGGTCCGCCTTTATGTCATTGCTCAGAAAGTCGTATGCCTTGTTCAGAGCTTCGAATCTTAACTGTTGAAGAGTGAGGTCGAGCTGGTATATGGTGACGGCCATTATGACGGTTGCTATCGCTGTTACAGTGGCCAAAACGAGGTTGGTAACGTCGGTATCGTGGACAACCATCCACGTGGTCGCGACTATCAGAAGTATGGACAGGGAGGTCGCGATGGCTATGAGCTTTATCCTTCTCATCTCGGCCACACCATACAGGATGGGTTGGGATGAGTTTAATACTTTGCCCTTTGGAATTGGGGGAAATCAGCCAGGAATCCAGTCATCATCCCCGCGGTCAGATTCGAGAGTGCTCATCACCCGGGGTGGCCACCCCGTTTGAAGTTCCCTCAAGCCTTAAAAGCCTTGGCGCGTAGGTTCTAACATGAGCGTGTCCATAAAGCCAGGCGGGGGCAGGGTGCCCCTGGCTATGGTCGTCATCCGGCCCGCGAAGCTCTTCGACATCCCGGACGTCGTCAGGATAGAGCGCGAGTCCTTCCGTGAGGAGTACCCGAGGGGGGTTTTCCTCGTCTTCCTCGAGAACAACCCGGACACTTTTCTGGTGGCGGAGCACAACGGCAGGGTTGTCGGCTACGTGATGGGCTACCTGAGGCCCGACCTCGAGGGGCACATAATGAGCATAGCGGTGGATCCCTCCTACAGGGGCAACGGCATAGGCTCGGCCCTCCTCACCGAGGTCATCGAAAGGCTAATAAACAAGGGAGCGCGCTACATAGGCCTCGAGGTCAGGGTGAGCAACGAAAAGGCCATAAAGCTCTACGAGCGCTTCGGCTTCAAGAGGATAAAGCGCATAATCGGCTACTACGCCGACGGGGAGGATGCGTACTACATGCTCCTTCCAGCGGACGAATGGGGTGGACGGAATTGAAGGAACCGATAATCTTTTACCTCAGCGGTGATAGGGTCTTCAGCGAGCGCGAAAAGGCGATAAACCAGTTCTACAACAAGCGCTACTTCGGAGAGGTCGTGAACGGGAAGCTCTTCCTCTCGCTCATAGAGGCGGCTTATCTTATGGAGAAGGGCAAGATAAGGGTCTTCGACGGCGAGAGGGAGCTTTCCTTCCAGGATTTGGTCGAACTCGGCAGGAAGAGGGACGATCAGTTCGACATAAAGCTCCTCGTTTACACCGATTTGCGCGACAGGGGCTACACCGTCAAGTCCGCCCTCAAGTTCGGCTCCCACTTCAGGGTTTACAGGCGGGGGATGGACGAGCACTCCCAGTGGCTGATATGGGTCGTCCCCGAGAACCTCCGCTTCAGCCCAAACGACATCACCGCCCGCGTGAGGGTTGCCCACGGAGTCAGGAAGAACATGGTCATGGCGGTCGTTGACGAGGACAACGACGTGGTGTATTACAAAATCGAGTGGGTGAAATTCTAGCGCACCTCTATCTCCTTCAGCGTCGGGAACTCCCTCCTGAGGAGGGCCCACTCCTTTTCGGGGAAGGCTTCTTCTCCGACCATCACGAGCACTATTGCGTCGTTGACCACGGCGTAGTCCTTGATGATTGTGAGGAACTTGAAGAGGGCGCTGAACCCGACCTCGACGTTGATGTACTCCACTCCCTCGAGGAGGACTGTCTTGGGTCCTTCTTTCTTCGTGATGAAGCTCACTATGATATGGGTGAGGTACTCGAGCCTGCGCGGGTTCACGGTGTTCTTGCCCGCAACCTTCGTCAGCCAGAAGATGGGTATTCTCTCGACCCCAAACTTCTCCCTGGCCATGTCCTCGGGGTACCTGGAGATTATCAGGCCCGCCCTGTCTGTGAGGAGCTCCCTTATCACCCCCGGGTCCGGGGAGATGCAGAGGTAGAGGCCCGGGGCCGCGTGCTCTATCCCGCCGTCCACGAACTCGACGACGTGGGTGATGGAGTGGCCCGTCGATAGCCTCTTGAGGAGGTCGACCCAGCCCACAGTGAAGACCACGAGCCCACTTAACATGAGCATGCCGCTTGTGATTCTCCAGACTTCGATATTCCCGCCGTCTTTCAGGGCCATCGTCAGAAAAACCGCTAGGCCTGCGGATATCATAACAAAGCCCGCCACCATGGCGTCGTAGGTTCTTCTCTTCTCCGGGTGCATGGCCAGGAATATCCCTCTCCTCCGGAGGGTCAGGAGTATCAGTGCCAGCATGACCGTCAAAATGAGTGCCAGTACTCCCGGCCGGTAATACACCACGGGTCACCTTAACATATAGACTATGCGCCCAAGATTAATATACCTCACGGTGAAGCCGGGTTTGGAAACTCTGCGTTTCCACCGGTTTAGGTTACACGATCGAACTTGGGGGCCGACAAAGGCACCGCTTTTGCAACTTACGCTGGCTTGGAGGTCGGAACGCCGCCACAAATTAGGGAAAAGAGGGGGGTTCACTTCAGGAACCCGGTCTTCTTCCCGAGGTCCTCGAAGGCGTCGATGACGTACTGGAGGTCCTCCTTGCTGTGGCCGGCAGAAGGTTCGAGCCTTATACGGGCGGTTCCGAGCGGGACGGTCGGGTAGACGATTGCCTGGGCGAAGATGTTGTACTCCTCATACAAGCGCCTGCTGAACTCCTGGGCGAGCTTCTCGTCGTAGAGCATGACCGGCGTAATCGGGTGCTTGGTGTTGCCGAGGTCGTAGCCTAGGTCCCTCAGCCCGTTCTGGAGGAAGTGGGTGTTGTCCCAGAGCTTCTTGACCAGCTCGTCGCTCCTCTGGAGAATCTCGACCGCCGCTATCGCCGCGGCAACGTCGGGCGGGTTGGGCGCGCTGGAGAAGAGGAACGGCCTCGCCCTCTGGCGGAGGTAGTCTATGGCCTCCTCAGGACCGGCGACGTAACCGCCTATGACACCGAAGGCCTTGCTCAGGGTTCCCATCTCGAAGTCAACGCGGTCGTGGAGGTTGAAGTGGTCAACGATACCCCTTCCGTGCTCTCCAAGGACACCCTCACCGTGGGCGTCGTCGATGTAGATTATCGCGTCGTACTGTTCAGCCAGCTCGGCCATCTCCGGGAGCGGAGCGAGGTCACCATCCATCGAGAAGACACCGTCGCTGACGATGATTTTCTTCTTCTTGTCCTTGTTCTCCTTGAGGCGCTTCTCGAGGTCTTCCATGTCGAGGTGCTTGTAGATGACCTTAGGAGCACCACTGAGGCGCATTCCGTCTATGATGCTCGCGTGGTTGAGCTCCTCGCTGATGAAGACACCGTCTTCCCCTTTCTTGAGGAGGGCGCTTATCGCTCCGAGGTTGGCGTTGTAGCCGCTCTGGAGGAGTATGGCCGCCTCGCGCTTCTTGAACTTGGCGAGCTTCTCCTCGAGCTCGACGTGGAGCTCCATGGTTCCCGCTATGGTTCTAACCGCTCCGGCGCCGACACCGTAGTCGAGAATGGCCCTTATCGCCGCGTACCTGATCTCCGGGGCGGCGGCTAAGCCGAGGTAGTTGTTGGAGCACATGTTGAGAACCTTCTTGCCGTCGACGACCACCCAGGGGCCCTGGGAGCTTTCAAGCTTCCTTATGGTCACGTAGAGCCCCTTATCCTTAAGCTCCTGGAGCTCTTCCCTAATCCAGTCGAGTTTCGCCATGAGAACCACCGGTGCTTATTGGTCATCGAGGTATAAAAGTTTTGCACTGTCCGGTTCAGTGCAGCCTGATTATCAGCGCCGCGAGGGTTACCAGGCCCAGCGCAACGCTCCCGCCGATGTTCAGCTCGTAGTCGTGCCTCGGGTCTGGGTAGTTCTCAACGATTCTGAGCCCGATTCCGAACCCCGCGGGCCCACCGCGGGCGGTTATCTCGACTCCCCAGCCGCGCCGGCTGAGAGGGTAAACCGGTGGGATTACGCCGGTGAAGAAGTCGAGGAAGATGTGGCTGAGCCAGCCGATGGAGAAGAGGAGGGCATGGGTGTTGCCCGAGAGGTAGGCGAGGGCAAAGGCCGGGAGGGCAAAGAGGAGCGAGTGGAGGTAGGAGCGGTGCTCCCTCGTGAAGGCGTCGAGGTCCGGAAATGTGGCCCCGATGGTGAGGGCTAACGCTCCGCCCCACGTGGGTTCGTTTGAGAGGGCGAGGTATGCCAGGGTTGGTATCGAGGCGTGTTCCACTGGATCCATGGCAAAAGGCTAAATACTCGAACCCTTCATAACCTTTAGGGTAGGTGATAGCTATGTCGGCTGAAGTTCAGGAAGTTAAGATTCTCGAGAAGCCCTGGGTTGAGAAGTACAGGCCCCAGAGGCTCGACGATATAGTGGGTCAGGCTCACATCGTCAAGAGGCTCAAGCACTACGCTAAAACCGGTTCGATGCCCCACCTGCTCTTCGCTGGACCGCCAGGCGTTGGAAAGACGACCGCCGCTCTGGCCCTTGCGAGGGAGTTATTCGGCGAGAACTGGAAACACAATTTCCTTGAGCTAAACGCCTCCGTTTCCAAGGACACCCCGATACTCGTGAGGCTCAATGGAAGAGTCCTCAGGACAACGTTTGCCGAGCTTGACAAGATTTACTTCGACGGGAACGACGGCGACGTTGCCTACAAAGATGCTCCAAACCTTGAAGTCCTCACCGTTGATGAGAACTACCGCGTCAAGTGGGCGAGGGTGAGCAAGATAATCCGCCACCGCGTTCCGGTTATACTCCGCCTCCACCTCGAAGGCGGAGGAAAGCTCGAACTCACTGGAAACCACTCCGTCATGGTGCTCACCGAGAACGGACTCGAAACGGTGAAGGCGAGTGAGCTTACGGAAGGCACAATCCTTCTCAGCTTCACGGCGAACCTTGAGGGCTTCCTCGACGTCCTCGACCTGAGCGAATACAGGATTAAGGAGAGCGCGAGGACGAGGACCTTTGAGAACCTCCCCGTCGGTGAGGAGCTCTCCTACATGCTCGGCCTTTACGCCGCTGAAGGGGCGGTGGGATTCAAGGGTAAGACCTCTGGTCAGGTCATCTACACCCTCGGGAGCCACGAAGACGAGCTGA
>JAMOTW010000086.1 GCA_027062125.1 Thermococcus sp. | reverse complement strand
TCGTTTGTTTTTAAATTAATTTCCAAAAACTTTAAATCCCCTTCTTCCCTTTCTCTTCCCATGCCCGGTGATTGCTTTTGGCCTTGGTGAAGTCTTCCTCTTCTGCCCCGGCTTAGCCCTGAGTTTCGTTTCCACTGGAAATGGAGGTGTTTTGAATGGACGACGCGTTTAAGGTCACCCCATGGGACGTTGAGGGAATGGTGGACTACGCGAAGCTGATAGAGGAGTTCGGAACCAGTCCGCTGACGGACGAACTTCTTAAAAAAACTGCAAGGCTCACGAAGAGCGAGCTGCCGATATTCTTCAGGAGGAGGTTCTTCTTCTCCCACAGGGACTACGATAAAGTCCTGGCCGACTACGAGAGCGGGAAGGGCTTCTTCCTCTACACAGGCAGGGGTCCGAGCGGCCCGATGCACATAGGCCACATCATCCCCTTCTTCGCCACCAAGTGGCTCCAGGAGAAGTTCGGCGTCAACCTCTACATCCAGATAACCGATGACGAGAAGTTCCTCTTCAAGGAGAAGCTAACCTTCGACGACACCAAGAGATGGGCCTACGACAACATCCTCGACATCATAGCGGTCGGCTTCGATCCCGATAAAACCTTCATCTTCCAGGACAGCGAGTTCACGAAGATTTACGAGATGGCGATACCGATAGCGAAGAAGATAAACTACTCGATGGCCAAAGCGGTCTTCGGCTTCACCGACCAGAGCAAGATTGGAATGATCTTCTATCCGGCGATTCAGGCAGCCCCGACATTCTTCGAGAGGAAGCGCTGTTTAATCCCAGCGGCAATTGACCAGGATCCCTACTGGAGGCTCCAGAGGGACTTCGCCGAGAGCCTCGGCTACTATAAGACCGCCGCGCTCCACTCCAAGTTCGTGCCCGGTTTGATGGGCCTCGAGGGCAAGATGAGCGCCAGCAAGCCCGAGACAGCCGTTTACCTCACCGACGACCCGGAGGAGGCCGGCAAGAAGATATGGAAGTACGCCCTCACCGGTGGGAGGGCCACCGCGAAGGAGCAGCGTGAGAAGGGTGGAAACCCTGAGAAGTGCGTCGTCTTCAAATGGTTCGAGATATTCTTTGAGCCCGACGACAAAAAGCTCATGGAACGCTACCACGCCTGCAAGAGCGGCGAGCTGCTCTGCGGCCAGTGCAAGCGCGAGCTGATCGAGCGCGTTCAGGCCTTCCTGAAGGAGCACCAGAAGAAGCGCAAGGAGGCCGAGAAGAAGGTCGAGAAGTTCAAGTACACCGGCGAACTGGCGAGGGAGCAGTGGGATAAGTCCATTCCGGAGCCGCTGAGGGGCTGAGCTGGATTTTTAGTTCGTTCCCTCAAAACTTTTTTATACTTCCCGATGTTAACTTTTACCGGTGAGTTAAAGGTGAGGAATGCCCTTCTTGCTTCCCTGGTCATCCTCATGGTTCTCATGAGCGGCTGCCTTGGAGGGGAGGCAACGACCGGTACCACATCAACCGGATCGGCTTCGAATACAGTTTCATCCCTTCAATCACCGGCTTCTCAGTACAAGGCTCCTCCTCTGAGGTTCATCTATCCCGAAGAACCGGCCAATGTGAACATGAGCTTTGAGAACATGGGCGAATTCTTCTGGAAGACGTATTCTGCCGTGCCCTACTCCCAGTATGGAAATATCAGCGTGAACTACTACTGTGGCGTCTTCCACGGGAGGTACGAGTTCGTTCTCACCAACTTCACCTCAGGAACACCACTGTACCTGACCCTCCCCATGACACCCAGGAACCCCATAACCCTGAACATAACCATTGAAGGCGTTCCGCTCAACCTATCAAGGGTAAATCGCTACCGCTTCATCATCCCCAAGGAGAAAGGAGTCGGTGTCGAGGTATATGCCGTTAACGTTTCCACGAGCCTTACGACGCTGAAGGGCGTCGCCGAGTACAAGTTCTACTACCTGGAGAACAAGAACTACCTCCTGTCGCTGATAAGCTGGGGTGTGGGGCTCGGAACTGATTTTTCATGGTGGGAGTTTGCCTCCAGGAACGTGAGTATAACTGTTATCCCAAGGTTTCCAAAGGATACAGTCTTCGTACTCATCCGTAAGGGCATAATCCGCTCCGGAATGGAGGTTACCTACTCTGATCCTCTCCATCCATACGTCGGTTTCATTCTCCATATCCCCAACCTAGAATGGCGTAGTTTTGAGTGGAATGGAGTAAACTTCACCGTCTACTTCACGCCGAGTACCTACAGCGATGAGGGTTTTGAGCTGGTTAAAAAGGAGCTCATCTTCGGGGTAGACTTTTACAGGAACATGACGGGGATCCTCCTTCCCCCGGAAAGGCTTGATGTTATGTTCTATCCGGGCTTCACCACTTCCATGGTTTCTCACTTCAGTAGGGAGGTTGCCACGGCGAATTTTGGGCACGTCATAATCATCGGCTCGGCTAACGATATGAAATATTTCGCACTCAACCGCCCTTCCCTTGTCTTCCATGAGGTCGCCCACGAATGGGCGGGTCACTATGCGAGAGACTACATCGGAATCAAAGAGCCGCTGGCAACGTTCATGGAGATGGACGCCTACGGTAAGTGGAACCCAGACGACTACCTCAGCTGGCTGAACGACAAGGAGTACGGCACTGTCAAGTACGGGAACGGGGCGACCTTCTACGACACCTTGATCAATTCTAGAATGTATTCACTATCACAAGTAAAATGGGGCATGTACTACAGGGGGGCCTTTACTCTGCGCTCTCTGAGGTTCGTTCTCGGCGAGGAGAACTTTTCGACGGTATTCCTGGGCCTCCTGGAGAAGTTCCACGTCGCCCCGTGCAAGAACATCATGATGTTCGAAGATACCATCGAAGAGCTGAGCGGTGAAGACCTCGGCTGGTTCTTCGACGAGTGGTTCAACTCCACGCTCTTCCCGGACTACAACATCACAAACCTGAGCCTCTCACAGGCAGGGGACGGCTACAACCTGACTTTCACAATCGTCGACGCCAGCAACTTCACGATGCCTGTTCCGGTCAGGGTTTACCTTGAGAACGGCGATTACGTGGACGAAACCATCTGGGTGAACGGAACGGCAACGGTTGGCATTGAACTTCCAGAAAGGCCCGTGAAAATAGTCATCGACCCCTACGAGTGGATGGCCAACGTAAACCGGAAGTTCGAGGTTGAGGGGATATGGGTGGATGTGAATTGAAGCGGGCTCTCGCGTTCCTTTTCCTTCTTCTCCTCTTTGTCCCTGCCGCTTCGGCCCGTTACTACGTTGTTCTCGATGAAAGGCTCTTGAGGCTGTACCCGTATGCCAGTGAGGTGGCAACTCTCCATAACGGGACGGTGGTTGTTTCCAACTTCTCGGATTTCAGCTTTCTCGAACCGGATGACTATGCCCTTTTTGTCGTGAATTCCTCACGGTTCGATAGGGATTTTGTATATTCAACCTACCGCAGGCTCGACCGCAATGGAGATGGCATTTACGACCCGGTAGTTGGATTTTATCCCGTTGAGAGGGAAGGGGATTTTATCTATTGGGCAAAAGCTCTTAGGAGTTTTAGGCCCGGGAAAGCGCTCTTCGTGGAGGCAGGACGCATTGAATACGGGGACTACGTGGGGGCCGCTGAAAACGCCTCCCTTGTGTGGGTTGGGGGCCACGGAAGCCCTTCGGGGGTGGATATGGTACTGTGGAGGTTCGACGAGGAGCACATGGGCAATCCTGCTGGAAAGGCGTTTGTCTTTGAGTCATGCGATGTTGGGGAGGTGTGGAAGTCCAATGCCTCCCTCGTCCTTGCCCTTCTCCGGAGGGGTTCGCCGGCCGTTGTAGCATCGGTGGAGATGGGTGGCGTCTCTTATCTCTCGAGCGGGTTCTGGGCCTCAGGTTATCCGTTGGGAAAGCTCGTCCAAATCAGCAACGCATACTTCCGGAAGGTTGGAATACACCCCAAGGCCGTTCTCTTTGGAGACCCTGCACTCCTCCCGGTGAACTCTCCCGAGTATCCTATTTCCAAAAAGTCTGCATCTGGTATTTATGATAGGTTATTTCCCTCCGTGAATGGGGAGGTCTACATGCCCAGCGGCTCTTTGCCCGTTTCTCTGTTCAGGGCCTACGGGCATATATTTAACCCCCTGGACCTCTCGAGGAGCCTCGTGACGCTTGGGGGAGTGGGCCCCATCATCCCCCTATTGGGGGCTGTCTTGCTCTTACGGCAGAAAAAACCCGACCGGGAGGAAGCCTTCTGGGCGGTTGCGTCTTCAGCGATACTCCTCCTGTTCCTCGGCATTCTCTGGGGATATCCCTCGGTAGGCGCGTCGCTGCTTGTGCTCTTGACGTGGGCCGTAGCCCTGCTCCTCTCACGTCTCAACCTGAAGCGGGGGTTTCTCTTTCTGTTTCTGCCGCCCTCGTTGGTTGTCTCCCTGGCACTCTTGGCTGGCTATGCAACCTTATCATACTGGGCCTTCACGCTCTTTGTGTCTCTCCTGACATCTTTGTTCCTATTGGGCCTCCTGATGGGCATGTATAGGGCGTTTCAGATGGTATCCGCAGCTTTCAGGTGAACCCCCACTCCTCCTCGAACTCTTTTTCTTCCTCGATTTCCTCTCCCTTCAACTCGACCCTGAAGGTCTCCTCCGCCCTCACGTCCGGCCTCAGCCTTATGTCCAGAATGCCACGGATTATGAACTCGCCGTGGCCGAGGATGACGGTTCCCCCACCGAGTCCATTCACCACCATCTTCGGTGTTGCCGTGCCGTATGATCCGACCATGATGACTTTCTCCTCGGGGAGCATCCTCTCTCTGAACTCGAAGCTCCGGCCCTTCCCCACGATCTTCTCGTACTCGAATTCTTCGGCGCTTATGGTGACCTTAACGCTCCTCGCCTTTGTGAGTGTTGAGTAGACCGTCCCCGCTATGAACTTCCCGTCCCCGCGGTAGTTTACCTGCGCCGAGTCGCTCTCGGTGGCAACGGTTACCGTGCCGTTCCCCCTAACCTCGCCACCATCGGTGAAGAAGAGCACCACGATGTTTTTGTAGAGCTCGTCGGTTATCCTCACGGCGGGAGCCTTTACGAAACCCGTTCCGTCCGAGGAAACGGCAACCTTGAACGGGGAGTCCATGAAGGAAATCCGAGAGGCCCTTTTCTTCTCCCTCGGAATGAAACTTCTCTCCACGTGGTAGCTTCTGTTCCTTCCGCTCCCGACCCAGTAGCCCTTCATCTCAAGCGTCCCAATCTCGAATTCAAGCTCCTCTGGAAACGTTACCCCCGAGTCGGAGAATCCCACCAGGCTCGCGAAGTTCTCGGCGCGCCGGTATTCCCTACGCCTCCTGAGCAGGGAGTAGGCACCGAGGGACATCATCAGCAGGAAGAAGACGAAGAAGCCCAGTATGAACAGCCTCCCCTCTGGAACGTTGATGAGCATGTATATCAGCGGCAGCGTGAAGAGCACCATGAAAATCACCATGAAGATCAGGGCGAGGGTGCTTCCCCTCTCTTTGAGGACGATAACTTTCATGGAGTTTCACCCGTAGGAATTTTGGAATAGTGGTTTATTACCCTTATCGCGAGCGGTTTATAACCGCATCCGCGAACTATTCTTGGGTGCTGCCAAGATGATTCGTCTTCCCTTCCGCGACGGTTTTTACGAGCTGAGGCCGAGCAAGATAATATGCCTCGGGAGGAACTACGCTGAGCACGCAAAGGAACTCGGCCATGAGGTGCCGAAGGAGCCTGTGATATTTCTCAAGCCTCCGAGCTCGCTCATAGGTCCGAACGGGGCCATAATCCTCCCGAGGAAGAGCAAGCGCGTTGACCACGAGGTTGAGCTTGCCGTGATAATTGGAAAGAGGGGCAGGAGAATCCCGCGGGAGAGGGCAATGGATTACGTCCTCGGCTATACGATTCTGCTGGACATAACGGCTAGAGACCTGCAGTGGGAGGCCAAGCGGAAGGGCCTTCCTTGGACGGTTGCCAAGGGCTTCGACACCTTCGCCCCCGTTGGGCCGAGGGTCGTCGATAAACGCGAGTTAAACATAGACGACCTTGAAATCGGCCTGAAGGTGAACGGCCAGCTCAGACAGCTCGGGCGGACGAGCGAGATGATATTCAAAATCCCGGAGATAATCGAGTACGTCTCGGGAATAATGACGCTCGAACCCGGCGATATAATAGCGACGGGAACCCCGGCCGGAGTCGGCCCTCTGAGGCACGGGGATAGGGTTGAGGCGTGGATAGGGGGCATAGGAACGCTGGAGGAGGACGTCCTGGCCGAGGACTCGATACTGTGCTGAGAAACTTTTTTAAGTTTTCCTTATTTGACTATCTTCGGTGGTTCCATGAAGGGGATGCGTTGGGCGGTTGTCTTCCTGCTGATTCTCTCCGTTGTAGCCGCCGGCTGCCTCGACAACAACTTCGTCTACGCTAAGGGAAAGAGCGTTTCGCCTGGAGAGACGAAGGAGTGGCCCTTTAAGGGTCCGGCCAATCTGACCGTAAAGTTGACCTCAAACCTTCCGGTGGAGGTGAAGGTGGTCTCGGCCGATGGGGAGGTTTTGAAGGATTTTGGAACCGTCAAGGAAGTAAACGAGGTCGTTAAGCTTCCGAAGGGCAGGTGGAAGGTCGTGGTGAGGAACCCCTGCAACGAGACAGCGGTCATTGACGTGACGCTGAAGACATGAGCCTTCGTTTTTCCCGTTGCTTTCCCTAAATCGTTTCAGTCTTTTCAAGTTTCAACTAACCATCGTTCGGCGGATTAAACGGCACATTAAACGCCCTTCGAGCCCTCAATGTCGTAATGTGCGTTGGTGTCCACTTGTTCATCTCCCTGATGAATTCTTATTCATGCTGAGACTGAAAACGGCATAAAAGTCTGTTTTAACTCGTTTTTGGTTTTAAATCCGCGCGTTCTTGGCATTTACAGGGCTGAAAAACTTTATATTTCAGAATGGGCCAACCTCCCAGGAATGCACATTCCCGAAGAACGTGGACATAAATGCTCATGGCTGTACAGGAGGTTGGGAGATGGCGGACGCCAACTGGAAGCTTGGAGAAGCGAGCTGGAAGCGTAAGGATTCGGATGAGACCTGCCGCGAAGTGACGCCTGCCGCTATAATACTGGGTGTCATCTGGGGCGCCTTCATGGCTGCCAGCTTCACCTACGCGGGAATGATAATGGGCTTTACCTCCGGCGGTTCGGCAATCGCTGCCATCGTCGGCTGGGGAGTCCTCAGGGGAATCCTCAAGAAGGGAACCGTCGTCGAGAACAACATCGTCCAGACCATAGCCTCTGCGGTCAACATCTCCGTTTCGGGAGTTATCTTCACCATCCCGGCGCTTTACATCATGGGCCTGCACGAGGAGATAAACACCACGTACTTCTTCCTCGCCACCGCGGCCGGAGCGATACTTGGAATCACATTCATAATTCCGCTGAGGAAGCAGATGATTGAGATTGACAGGCTTCGCTTCCCGACCGGAACTGCCGTTGCAACCGTCCTCAAGACCCCGGGAAGCGGAATCGAGAAGGCCAGGCTGCTCTTCCTCGGCATGGCCGTCAGCGCGGCCGTCTACCTCGTCCAGCAGTTCCCGGTGCTCGGCCTTCCGGAGATAATCCCCGAGTACATCGACCTCGGTGCCATACTCCACCTCCCCGAGTGGGTCAGCTTTGCCATGGCCCTCTCGCTGATGGTCTTTGGAATGGGCCTCATCACCGGAAGGAACGGTCTCATAGTCCTCGCCGGTGGAATACTCTCCTACTACTCATCACGCCCATAGTTAAGGCCCTCGGCTGGCTCCCGAGCGACGTCACCGGCGGAGCGATCAGCGGCTTCGTCTACGCCAACATGACCAGGCCGCTCGGTATCGGAATGCTCCTTGGCGGCTCGATAGCGGGCC